>JAMJQL010000066.1 GCA_023554245.1 Gemmatimonadota bacterium | reverse complement strand
AAACGGTCCTGAGAGCCCTCGACAAGGCGGAGCGGAGGGAGCGAAGCGGCGATAAGGACGCGGCGGCGCTGGCAGCGGTGCTGCGAAAAGTCCGTGATGTCCTCGACTCGGGAGTGCCGGCGCGGCGGGCCGAACTCAGCGCGAACGAGAGGAAGCTGGTCAAGTCGCTGGGCCTTCTCACGCTGAAACCGATGCTCTACGTGGCCAATATCGATGAGGAGGAGCTGGCGGCCGGCTGCCCGCACGCTGCGAAACTGAGGGAGGTCGTTCGGACCGCCGACCCCGATGGGGAGGTCGTTGAGGTCTGCGCGCACCTGGAATCCGAGCTTCTCGCCCTCGATCCCGAGGACCGGGCCGAGTTTCTGGCGGCGCACGATCTCGACGAGAGTGGCCTCGCGGGCCTGATCCGAACCGGGTTCCGCATGCTCGGTCTTCAGACCTTTTTCACGATTGGAGAGAACGAAGTGCGTGCCTGGACGGTCAGGGTTGGAGCGAAGGCGCCGGAAGCCGCCGGGAGGATTCATTCCGACTTCGAGCGGGGGTTCATCAGGGCCGAGACGATCTCGTATGAGGATTTCGTCGAATCAGGCTCGATGAAACGCGCGAGAGAAGCCGGAAAGGTGCGCCTTGAAGGAAAGGAGTACGTCGTTCGGGACGGTGACATCGTGCTTTTCCGGGCCGCCAACTGACGGCACGAAACCCCCACGGCCCACCGGTCGTACTACTGAGAGTAAGCGGAGCGTGTGCCCACGGGACAGAGGCCCGCGCGCGTTTCGCCGGTCAGCACGAGGATGCGATGCAAAGTGACGACGGCAAGTATAGAGAAGGTCTCGGATTCGCGCTCTGGGCGCTCTGGATCGCAGGCCTCGGCGGCATCCACAGGATCTACCTCGGAAAGTACGGAACCGGAATCCTGTATCTCTTGACATTCGGGCTGTTCGGCATCGGGCAGATCATCGACCTGTTCCGAATGAAGTCGCTCGTGCGCGAGGCGAACATACGGGATGGGTATCTTCCGCACCCCAGGATGATGAGCATGCTCCAGGCGCCGGCCGCCGAAGCGACACCCGAGAAGCCACTCCGGCAGCGCCTGCTCGAGTCCGCGATACGGCACGACGGTTCGATCTCGGTCACCCAGGGCGTCGCGGATACGGGTGCGACATTCGAGGAGGTCGAGGCCGAATTGATCGACCTCGTGAGGACCGGCTACGTGGACATTGACAACGCCCCTCGGACGGGCGTCATCATCTACCGCTTCACGGAACTCGCCTGATTCCTGGCTCACCGGGACCGATGGAAGTCCGGTCCCGGAGTCGAGCTTCTCTGCCTTCTACTCTTCCGCTCGCAGCAGGTCGTCGATGTAGTGCGCTACGGCGTCGATGTCTCGGTACTTCAAGCCGACGAGACCCCATGAGGGCATCTGGCTCTCGTGGCCCACGTAGATGGAGCGCCGTATCGCCGCCAGATCGCCAGCCTTGTCCCAATCCATGGCGACCAGATTCGGCATCTCGAGGCTCGCCGCCACCGCTGTCTCACCCTGCCCCATCCCGTCGGATCCATGGCAGGTCTGACAGCTGAATGACCAGACCACTCCACCCCGCTCCCACATGTCGTTGTCGCTTGCCCACTGGATCGTGTCGAACGCAGCAGCTTCGTACGCCGCCGCCGCCTGCGCTACGGAATCGGCCCGAGCCGCTCTCCGCGCGGCGTCCGCCTCAGCACGTTGTTCCTCCGCGCTGGGTCCTCCACCACAGGCCGTCAGAGCCATGACCGCGACCGCCGCCGCGACTACCGGTGCACGCATCTCTCCCCCTCGCTCGGGTCCGGACGTACAAGCTGACCTCTCAAGCTGCAAACGGATGCGCAAACCGGCAAGACCCTGCGACATCTGGACATCCGCTCTCTCGGCCTCGAGACCGCCGAGATGTAGAGACTCGACTTCTGTGCAGCGCTCGGGTTGACGAACCCCCCAATATTCCTTTCCTTGTCACTGGCTGGCGCCGCCACTCTGGTTCGGCGGTCGAGCAAGATTCGAGAGTCACTCCCGGTTGTACGTTCCTGGCCCCGAGGCCGTGGAGGAAGTCCCGTGATCCACCTGCTTCGATTCGCACGCTGGATCCTCGCGGTTCCCGCTGGCCTGATGGCCGGCGCGATCGTGTGGTTCGCCGCCAGCATAGCGTTGGACGCCTTCGGAATCGAGTTCCCCAACTGGCTCTTCTTTCTCGTGATGGCGTATGCGTGGATGGCGGCGGGCTTCGTGTTTGCGGGAACCGCGACCAAACTGGCCCCCGCTGCCCGAACCCGGGTCGCACAACTGATGATCGCGATAGCTCTTGCCGGAGCCCTGCTTCTCGTGCTGCGAGGGGAATACGGGGTGGCGGCGGGTGTCGTGTTCGGCCTGTCCCTGCTCGCAGGAGCCGTAGGCTACGCCTTGCGCCTGCGCGGATTCACCGAGCCCATCAACGCCGGAACCTGAACCGGGTCAGGTCCAGGTCCCTGCTGGCTGGATCGCCGTGGTGGCTCGCCTCACAGGGTCGGCCCGAAGAATACCGCATTCCAGACCAACCGGGCTCCCCCCTTCCAGTAGCCGCGATATGCCGGATACGCGTGAACCGCGATGACCCTGCCCCGCCCGATTCGCTCGACCGAAACTGCCGATGCCCCCGACACCTGGCTGATTCGTGCGTCCGAAAGCCAGCCGCTCAGTCGCGGGGACTCGGAATAGGTCGCGACGGCACCCCTGTCAGGCGGCGAAAAGAAGCGTCCGGAGGTGACGAACAGCGGCAATCGATCACCGATGCCGAAAGCCAGTGGGTGACTCTGATCGAGTCGTGATTCCAGTATCGTACCCGCGATGGAGTGCGTGCCCCGCGCGACCCCGAGATCCGACCACCCTGCACCCGTGACCAGGGAATCTACGTCGAAGACTCTCTCTTCCCGCTCGAGCAGACCGGCCTCCACCGACCATGCCGCCGAAGTCCCCAGCGCGATGAGGGTGCCCCCATCGTCTACCCACTCCTTCAAGACCTCTCCCGCCGCCGATCCTGCCGACCCTCCGGCTACGATGATCACATCGTATCGCGCCAGATCCAGTCGGGGCAGCCGATCCGCGTCGAGCAGCGAAACGGGCATGCCCGTTTCCAGATCGAGCAGGTGCCAGATTTCTCCGGCTCGGTTGGACGAGAGACGTCCGCCCGTCAGTATCGCGACCTCGCGCGGGAGTATGAGACGGGCTGCCGGTCCACCCAGGTCGGGTCCTGCAGGAGTCGACGTCGTTCCGAGCGGGATGAGGAGCGTTCCGGCTTCCGCTCCGATTTCCTCCAGAACCGGCTGCAAATCCCCATGCGGCACGAGCTCCCGTTCACGCCGCGGGGCCAGGACCAGCGTACCGGCCGGGAATTCCCGCTCCTCCGCCCCCGACTCGATCGAGAAAGGACGTGTCAGCACCCTCGCCTCGAGACCTGCGTCCAGCCAGCGAACGAGGGATCTGGCTGCCACCTCGCTTCCCCAGGGGACCAGCCAGCCGATGCTCGACGGTCCGGGGGGGCCGTTCAATCGAGGCGAATCGGGGGCAAACTCGACTCCCAGCGCTCGCGCCGCAGAACCCGAGATCGGTCCGGCCGGGACATCGTAGGCCAGCGGAAGTGTCCAGGCAGAGACGTCGTAGAACACGGAATCGCGGAAAGACGTCACACGTTCCATCAGGGCTTCCAGCAGGCGGCCCTGGGCCTGTCGCACCGGCGCGATGTACGCCTCGCCGGGCGACAGTCGTCTACCATCGGTTTCGACCGCCTCGGAGTTCTCGTAGCTGCGGATCCCGTGTGTCGCCAGCAATCCGACCAGATCCTCGGCGCGACCTCCGGTGCCAGCCCGCTCCACGAGCCAGGCGTCGTGCGGCAGGCCCGCCGCCCACTCGTCGACCGAACCGTAGAAGTCGCGCTGGTGTCGGAGCAGTTCGGTCCGCAGGTCGACCGCCGCCTCGAGTGAAGAGAGAGTCGCGATGAACTGGTTGCGGATCGTCCTCGCGTATCGCAGCTCGCCCGTCGAGGTCTCGACCGCGAGAGCCCGCGACGATGCCTGCTCGAAGAGTACCCCCACCGCACCGTTGATGTCCGGATAAGTAGAACCCTTGCCGTAGAAGAAATCGTCGAAGGTCTCGCCGCTGAAATAGGGCTGTCCGACCCTGTCGAAAGCGCGGGCGTGGTATCGCCCGATCCTGGCCGTCAGTTCCTGGTTCGACTCGGGAGTGTTGGGATTCGTTCGGCTGGGGACTCCCGGCTGAAAGAAGAAAGTCGCTTCCCGTCCCATCTCGTGGAAGTCGAACAGGAGTTGCGGTCGCCAACGAGCGAACAGGGCGAGGCGTGCTCGCGACTCCGGCTGAGTCACCGGCAGCCAGTCCCGGTTCAGGTCGAACCAGTAGTGGTTCGTCCGTCCTCCGGGCCAGGGCTCGTTGTGCTCGAGATCCTGCGGATCGGTGGAGGGCACTCTTCCCCGGTTGCGATTCACCCAATCCACGAATCGGTCGCGTCCATCCGGATTGAGCGACGGATTGATGATGACCACGAGATCGGAGAGAGCGTCATCCACCGCCGGCCCGCGACCTGCTGCGAGGTGATACAGGGCGAGGAGGGAAGCTTCAGATCCGCTGGCCTCGTTTCCGTGGACACTGTATGCCAGGTACACGACGGCCGGCATGGTCTCGAGCTCCCGGTCGGAGACGGACTCCGCCGACGCGAACAGGCGCAGATTCGCCGCTCTGATCTCTTCGAGACGGGCCAGGTTCTCAGGAGCACTGACGATCGCGTGAATGAGGGGGCGGCCTTCGTGAGTGAATCCGTGCCGCTCGAGTCGGACCCGGTCGCTGCTCGCGTCGACGGCTTCGAAGTAGCGGGCCAGCTCCTCGGGTCTCGTGTGGCGCGTTCCCACCTCGAAGCCCAGCACCTCGTCAGGCCTCGGAATCGCCTCGTCATAGGAAGTGATCCCGATGACGCTGAACGGCTCGCTGAGGGGAAGCTCCTGGGCGAGGGCCCGGGAGGCAGGCCCGAGGACGATCGCGGCGAGGGCGAGCCCGGCGGCGACCCGGCCGGACCTCGCGGGTGACACGGACTGAAGGGACCGCGGTCGATTTGGACTGAAGGACCGAGAAGCCAAGTCGAACTCTCCAGAGTGTTCATGAGCGGTATGCGGACCGGGAGAGTATGCGACGGAGAGGCGTCGGAACAGGCCGGTTGCCGCCACCTTCCTCAGGTTCTGGAGCGAACCTGCTCAACCAGCGCCATCGTCTCCGGTGAAGGTTCGGCTGCGTACTCTTCGGCCAGCCGGCTGGTAAACTGCTCGAACGCCTGCAAGGCTCCTGCTCGGTCGCCCAGGCCGTCCAGTACCTGGATCAGCCTTTGAAGCGCTGACTCGTCGTAGGGCGTGAATCCGGCTGCACGTCGTGCCCAGGCGCCCGCCGAGACCTCATCGCCCTCCGTCGCTTTCCGATCAGCCAGCTCCCAGCAGCAGGAGGCGGCAGTGCGTCTCAAGGCGATCCGTTCCGACTCCAGCCAGCGCTCGAATTCGACCGCATCGTCCAGGTAGAATCCCGGCAGCAGGTCTCCGCGATACCACGCCATGGCAGCCTCGGCTCGTCCGGCTCGAGCGTGGCGCTTGAATTCCTCCACGTCGCAAACGAGCCAGTCTCGCCGGATACCGATTTCGGTACCGCCGGGTGCGTCGAGAAGTCCGGATCCGAGCTTCTGGCGGATGAAGTAGAGTGACTGTCTCAGGGCGTGCCGACCGTGTGACTGATCCGCCTCCGGCCACAGGAGCCCGATCAGCTTGTCGCGTCGCATTCGCCCCGACTTCCCGCCGGCAGAGAGGAGGACCAGCAGCGCCATTCTCTTGGGCTGTCGACGCACTGCGGCAACGTCCGACTCGGTCCGGGACTCGAGGTCGAGCCCGCCCAGCGCCCTGAGCAGGTAGCGGGCATCGGGCGGCTGGAGCACGGCAGGCTCCACCGGGGCGGAAGAGGTAGATCTGGACTCGGCGCCTCCGGCCTGCTCGGAGATGCGGGCCAACGCCGCATCTATCTCGCGCGCATCCGGTCGATTCCGGGGGTCCCGCGAGAGGCACCGATCGAGAGTCTCCACCTCGTGTGAAGCCAGTCCCGTCGATTCCAGCGAGAGGCTCGGGGCAAGGCTCTCCTGACTCGCCCTCAGAGTATCGGACAGCGAGTCGTGATCGAACGGGCCCCGGCCCGTCAGGATCTCCCACGCCAGGACGCCCAGCCCCCAGATGTCGGACTTTCGAGTCGGCTCCTCGTCTGCCATCTGCTCCGGACTCAGATAACGCAGGTTGCCGATGACGTGGCCTTTCGTGGTCAGGCGGCTCCCTGGCGCGCCCTCGGCCCCGAGCAGCAGTGCGAGACCGAAATCGGCGAGGAAAACCTGCCCGGAATCCTCTTCGCAGAGGACGTTGGTCGGATTGATGTCCCGGTGCAGAATGTCGCGGGAGTGAGCCGCCGCGAGCGCGGAGGCGAGTGAGCCGATGAGTCTGCGTGCTTCGGTTACCGAAACGCTGCCGGTTTCTCCCAGTCGTTCCGCCAGATTGCGGCCGCGCACGTACTGCATGACGACATAGGGTGCGTCGTCCAGTATCGTGCCGATCCGGTGCAGGGAGAGCACGTTGGGATGGGAGATGCGCGCGATGGCGCGTACCTCCCGCATGAACCTCTCCCGGGCCTTTCCCGTCGAACTCCCGGGCCGGAGCAGCTTGACCGCCACGAGGCGCTGGAGAGCGGGTTCCCGTGCGAGGAACACGGCCGTGGCGCCGCCGCCGCCGATTCGGCGCACCAGTTCCAGGTCGGGGGCAAGCTCCGCTCGCAGCGCCGTTTCGAGGGATTCCCAGCCGGGCGCACCCGAGGAAGAGCGACTCACCGGTTCCTCCTCACCGAGGGTCCGTGTGGGATCGTCGGGGGCCACACGTAATCGTAGAAGACAGCACATACGCCGGCAAGCCCGGGTGATCCGCCGGTGACGCCTGGCGAAGCCCGGGGGACGGCCGGGTGACGGTCCTCCATCAAGTTGTGCATAGACGTCGCCCGGAAATGCCGGGCACGACACCGCGGCTCACGGGCCGCGAACCGAAGGAGGGGACCAATGTTGAGGAACAGAACGCTGCCGATCGTGGCGCTCCTGGCAGGGGCCATGATGTTCGGTGCCTGCGCGGACGACGTGACGGGGCCGCCCCGTACGCCGGATGAATGGGGGAACAGCCAGGACAACGCGACGCTCGAACCGATCACCTACGAAGATGGCAACTGGCTCCTGAATGACCCCGACGGCAACGGCAAGCCGCCGGGACGTGACGCCCGATAACTCCATGAGGCCGCAAACGGCCCAGGGGACAGATCCAAGGCCGGCCCCCCGGTCCCCCTTCCCCGCCGTTGATGCCCGCCGGCCCCCGCCGTTCCACTGATCATGCGCCCCGGATCGCCCCGGGACCGAACTACCGCTCCGAGATCAGCTCCGCCGTCGCCTCCACCGCATCCTCCTCGTACCTGAGATCGAACGCAGGCGGTTCGCCGCCCGGACCCTTCAGGTAATGCTCCAGCCAGCGCAGGCTGCGCAGATTGTAGTCGAGCCGGGCCGCCGCCCGCGCGTTCCCGTGCCCCTCGCCGGGATAGAGAATCAGCCGGACGGGGGCCTGACCGCGAAGCTTCAGGTGCCTGTACATCTCTATCGATTGGTCCGTGGGCACACGGGTGTCCTCCTTCCCGTGCATGATCAGCAGCGGCGTCTTCGAGCTGTCGGCCCAGAAGATCGGACTGCGCTCGAGGAAGAACTGCCAGTCCTCCCACGGATA
>JAMJQL010000065.1 GCA_023554245.1 Gemmatimonadota bacterium | reverse complement strand
CTGGTCCGGGTCATATCCGGACACCTCGAGGAAGAACGGGTTGACGTAGTCTATGCGCCCCCCGGAATCGAGCCCCATGACGAGCAGCCGGATCCGCTCCATGAGGGTTCTCCAGCGACGTTCTCGCTCCACGATCTCATCGGACAGCCGGGCGGCCCGGACCACCTGACCTGCCAGTTCGAAGGACAGCACGAGGAGAATTCCGAGGAACGCGAAGGTCAGCACATAGGGGAACGAAAGAATCCCGAGGTCGACCAGCAGCTCGTGAATCGTAAGCGCCGGGATGAACGCACCCACGCTCAACCCGATCACCCACGCCTCGTGGCGGTTTCCGTTCCTCCAGAGACGGACACAGGAATCCAGCACCAGGATGGCGAGCAGGATGCCCGGCAGGTCGCCGAGCAGTTTCCAACGTCCCACGGTTCCCTCGGCCGAGGCAATGCTGCCGCCCCTGGGAAGCGCGATCGCTTCGATCGAGGTGATCTCCGAGTACACGATGCTGAATGGCGACAGCAGGTTGAGCACCAGGACGAATCCGAGCACAGCCGTTGCCGCGATGGCCAGCCAGCGTCGGGCATTCCCCGTCCAGGAGACCACGAACCAGATCAGCGCCGCCAGGAAGAGGTCGATGAAGACCACCGACCACTTCAGCGCAGTGCCGAACTGGGCGGGCGTCTCAGCCGTGTACATCCTCGCCTCGACCAGCGCATTGCCGAGTACCGCCAGTGCGGCGATCGCGATGAGCAGCCGCGCGGGATTCCGCCGACCGCGTGCCCAGACGAAGGCATGCTGCAAGCCGAGCGCGAGGCAGATCCCCGCCGCCGCGAACTGGGCCGCGAGCAGAGCGTTCACTCCGCCCACCGCCGGTCCTCCGTGAACAGCGTGTCCACCACCGGCGTCGGCTCGACTCCCTCAAGAGCCGCCGCGATCCGCTCCCGCACCCGGTCCAGTTCTCCGATCCGTCCCGGCCGGAATTCGGGGCTCAACACGATCTGGTTGAGGACGTAAAGGAACCGGCCGACCTTCATCATCCTGATCTCGCGCATCGCGACCGGAAGATCCCCGAGGGAGCCCTCGACGCGAGCGCGCACATCGGCCTGGATCGCCGGGTCGGGAGCGAAGGCGAGGATCTCACGCAGGCTCTCCTTCAGAATCCCCAGGGGCACGAAAGCGATCGCGATCACCATCACGATCACGAGCAGCGGATCGACGAAGGGAACGAGATCGGCCCGCGGCGATCGACCGAGGACCCAGGCGGCCCCGAATGCCAGGGCGACCACGGCGGACATCGCGCCGTCGATGAGCCAGTTCTTCGCATCCACCGCGAGTATGGGAGAGCCTGTGCGCCGCGACGTTCGGCGCTGTACGGCGCCGACGAGAAGACAACCCGCCATGGCGATCAAGGCGTAGACGATCGCGAGACCGGGGTTCACATCACGCCCGCCATGAAGGAGCGCGGTCACTGCGGCCGCGAGGGCGAACCCGGACACGCCGAGCATCAGGAGTCCCTTCACGGCATTCAGGAAGGGTTCGAACTGGGCGTACCCGAAATGGAAGTGTTCGTCCGGCGGCTGCAGAACGAGCTTCGCCACTCGCAGGGTGACCAGCGCCATCACGAATCCCACCAGCGAGAAATAGCCATCCAGCATGATCGCCGTAGACTCGGTCGCGAGTCCGAAGCCGATTCCCAGCGCGGCCCAACCGAGGTTCATCCAGGCGGACAGCTGCAGGGCCCTGCTCTCTTCCTTCACGCGCGCTCGCTCATGGCAAAGGGAAACAGACGGGACGCTACATCAGCGTGACCCGAGAAGCTACCGCGGGCGCGACCTTCGCCCTTTGCCGGGGAGAGACCGGAGCGTTCCCTGCTCGCGTCGACGGCCGTAGCTTTGCCTCCATGAACACGAATCGACGATATCCTCTTCGCGCAGTTCTGCTCGTCCTCGCTTCCCTCGCGGGTACTGCCTGCTCCTCGACCAGTGTCCAGCGCGCGCCGGAGAGTGCCGGCGTTTCGGCGAATTCTTCCGCCGTCTCGTTCCCGTCGACCTGGCGATACGAGGCGGGCGCCGCACCCTCCGTCGGACAACGGGCCATGGTCGTCTCGACCGATTCGCTCGCGAGCGCGGCGGGGCTCGAGATCCTTCGGGAGGGCGGAAACGCGGTGGACGCCGCGATCGCCGTGCAGTTCGCGCTCGCGGTCGTGCACCCGGTGGCGGGAAACATCGGCGGCGGCGGATTCCTCGTGGCCCGGCTCGCCGACGACACGCGACTGGCTCTCGACTTCCGCGAGCGGGCCCCCGCTGGAGCCTCGAAGGACATGTACCTGGACGCGAGCGGAAACGTAACCGAGGACAGCTGGATCGGGCACCGCGCCGCCGGGGTGCCGGGATCGGTAGCCGGAATGGAGGCGGCCCACGACAGGTATGGGACGCTTCCCTGGAGCAGGCTGCTCGAGCCCTCGATCCGCCTGGCCCGTGATGGCTTCCTGATCGAGAGCCGGCACTACGCGGATCTGCACGGGGCCCGCGAGCGACTGGCACGCTTTCCCGCCTCGGCCGCGGTATTTCTGCCCGGCGGCTCGGCCCCTGCGATCGGCGCTCGATTCGTTCAGCCGGACCTGGCTCGTACGCTGCAGGCGATCGCCGACGACGGCGCCTCGGGCTTCTACTCGGGCTGGGTGGCCGACTCGATCGCCGCCGAGATGAAGCGCGGCGGGGGCCTGATCACCCGGGGCGACCTGTCCGAGTACGAGGCCGTGTGGCGGGAACCGATCGAGTTCGACTACCGGGGTTGGAAGATCCTCTCGATGCCTCCGCCCTCCTCGGGCGGGGTGACGATGGGCCAGATCCTCAACATCGTCGAGTCCTGGGAACTGGGCGGCCCGGATCTCGCCTGGCACTCTCCGGAGGCGATCCACCTGGCTGTCGAGGCGATGCGCCGCGCCTACGCGGACCGCAACTTCTATCTCGGGGATCCGGACCACGTGGAGATGCCGATCGAACGGCTCCTCTCTCAGTCCTACGCGGATTCCCTGGCGGGCACGATCGATCCGAAGCAGGCATCGCGGTCGGAAGAGTTCAACCGTGTGCCGCTCGAGTCGCCCCAGACCACGCACTTCTCGATCATCGACGAGGCCGGCAACGCCGTTGCCGTGACGACCACCCTGAACGGCGGCTTCGGCTCCTACGTGGTCGTCCGCGGGACCGGGTTCCTGCTCAACAACGAGATGGACGACTTCACCTCGAAGCCCGGCGTCCCGAACGCCTATGGCCTCGTACAGGGCGAGGCGAATGCCATCGCACCGGGCAAGCGCATGCTCTCCGCCATGACGCCGACGGTCGTCATCAACCCGGAAGGGCGCACGGAGCTGATCACCGGCACCCCCGGCGGATCGACGATCATCACATCGATCTTCCAGATCGTGTCGAACCACATCGACTTCGGCCTGCCGGTCCGCACATCGGTCGATGCGCCCCGTTTCCATCATCAGAACCTGCCCGACGAGATCCGCTACGAGCGTGGCGGCCTGGATCCCGCGACCGTGTCGGCCCTCCGGCAGATGGGACACGAGGTGCGAGAGCGATCGGGGATATCGGGCGACGTGGAATCGATCTGGATCGCGCCGGATGGCACCCGGTACGGGGCGGCCGACCGGCGCCGGGACGGTTCGGCACTCGGATTCTGAGCAGCGGCGGCCGCGGGAATCGGCCGATGGTGTATATTGGCCGGTCGAAACTCATGCCGACGAGGGCTGATCCCGGCGGCACCCACGAGCCATGCAGGGGAGAAGCCACGGCGTGAAGGCGTTTCGGACACTGCTGCCCTACTTCCGGCCCTACCGGAAGGGATTGATCGCCGGACTGTCCCTGGTCGTGGTCGGAAACGTGTTCACGATCCTCGGACCGTGGCTCATCCGGCAGGCCATCGATTCCCTCGCGATCGAGCTGAGCCGCGATGTGCTGCTCCGCTATGCCCTGCTGATCGTCGGGGTGGCACTGCTCGCGGGCGTCGCGCGCTTCGGCATGCGGGAGCTCCTGAACGGCATCAGCCGCCGGATCGAGACGGACCTGCGCGACGATCTGTTCGCCCACCTGCTCCGCCTGCCGGCTGAATTCTACGATCGGTGGCGCACCGGCGATATCATGAGCCGGGCGACGAACGACGTGCTGGCGGTCCGGATGGTGGCCGGCCCGGCGATCATGTACATGGTGAACACGGCGACGATCTCGATCTTCGCGCTCGCCCTGATGATCTATATCAGTCCGACCCTCACCCTGTTCGCCATGATCCCGATGGCGTTGCTCCCGATCGCCGTGGTCTGGTTCGGGCGGAGGATCCACACGCGCTTCGAGCAGATCCAGGAGCAGTTCTCCACGATCTCGAATTTCGCGCAGGAGAACCTGGCCGGAATCCGGATCGTGAAGGCGTACGTGCGCGAGGAAGACCAGTCCGACCGATTCGCGGCGCTCAACCGCGAATACATGGACCGGAACATGGCGCTGGCCAGGGTCTGGGGCGGCTTCTTCCCGAGCCTGCACTTGCTCGGGGGTCTCGCGGCGGTGGTCGTGCTCTGGCTGGGCGGTCGCCAGATCATCGACGGTCAGATCTCGGTGGGCGACTACATCGCCTTCGGATTCTACCTCACCCTGCTCATGTGGCCGATGATCGCGGTCGGCTGGGTCACGAACCTGGTCCAGCGCGGAGCGGCGAGCATGGCGCGGATCGACGCCCTGTTCGCCGAACCGATCGCGATCGAGGACCCGGTCTCGCCGATCGTGCTCACCGACGTGCGCGGCGATGTGGAATTCGACGATGTCTGGTTCCGCTACCCGGGCACCGAACGCTGGGTGCTCGAAGGCATCTCGTTCCGCATCCCGGCGGGCCAGACGGTGGCGATCGTCGGAGCCACGGCGAGCGGCAAGAGCACCCTCGTGAGGCTGATCCCCCGTCTCTACGATGCGACACGCGGCACGGTCCGGCTCGACGGCGTCGATGTGCGGAGCCTCGCTCTCGACCAGCTGCGCCGATCGGTCGCGATGGTCCCCCAGGAGCCCTTCCTGTTCAGCGAGTCGCTTCGGCGAAACCTGGAGCTCGCAGGGGGAACCGAGGTGGACGAGGCCGTCGAGATCGCAGCCCTCACCGAGACGCTCGAAGATCTTCCCGACGGGCTGGAGACACTTCTCGGGGAGCGGGGAGTCAATCTCTCGGGGGGACAGAAGCAGAGGGCCACGATCGCGCGAGCCCTGGTGCGTGATGCGCCCGTCCTGATCCTCGACGACTCGCTTTCGGCGGTGGACACGGTCACCGAGGAGCGGATACTCCACGGACTGCGCAGATACATGCGGGGGCGGACCTCGATCGTGGTCGCGCACCGGGTGTCCGCGGTGGCGGAGGCCGACCTGATCCTGGTGCTCGAGGATGGCCGGCTCGTCGAGACCGGGACCCACCTGGAGCTGCTGTCTCGAGGCGGCACGTACGCCCGGCTGCTGGAGCGGCAGCTGCTCGCCGAGCAGATCGAGGCCGGCTGATCCTGCCCGCCGGTCCAGTCGGCCGTGTTCGAGGCCGGACCGTCAGATTCGCTCGAGGATGAACTCGGGGGTGAACCGGGTCATCCACGCTGCGAGAGCCGTGAACCGACCGCTCATCAACAGCAGACCGACAGCCAGAAGCAGCAGGCCGCTGATCCGCTCGACCCACGGAATCCACTTCTTGAACCGATCGAAGGTCGAGAGGAACCAGGACAGGGCCAGTGAGCTCACGAGGAACGGGACGGCCAGCCCGGCCGAGTAGAACCCGAGCAGCACCAGTCCCTCGGACATCGTCTGGCGTGTGGCCGCGAAGGTCAGAATCCCGCCGAGAATCGGCCCGATGCAGGGAGACCAGCCGGCCCCGAAGGTGATCCCCACGAGCGTGGACCCGAGGTAGCCGAGCGGCTTGTTCCTCAGGTGCACCCGTCGTTCCCGCTGCAGGAACATGCCCGGCCGCAGGCCGAGCAGGTAGAGCCCGAACAGGGCGATCACGAAACCGCCGATCCGGGCGATCCAGATCTGGTATTCGCGCAGCATCCGGCCCAGGAAGGTGGCCGAGGCGCCGAGTACGAGGAACACCAGACTGAAGCCCAGCACGAAAAAGAGCGAGTGAATGAACGCCGTCCGGCGCACATCTCCGCCCCCCTGCTCGAGGTCCTCGAGGCCCACGCCGCTCACGAAGGAGAGATACGAGGGGACCAGCGGCAGGACGCACGGCGACAGGAACGAGAGGACGCCGGCGGCGAATGCGACGGCGATCCCGATCTCGAGCTCGTTCACGAGTCCCTCCGGCAGGCCGTGCAGCGGCCTTCCAGCACCAGGTGCCCCCCGAGCAGCTCGAACTCGCCGCCGGTATCGATCGCGGCGAGCCAGTCAGCCAGCGGCGGGCCGCCGACGTCGAACAGCCGGCCGCAGTCCACGCACTGAAGGTGGTGATGCGCCTCGGTCCGTGCGTCGTACCGTGCCGCCCCTTCGCCCTGGGTCAGCTTCTGGCAGACGCCGGCGCTCTCGAAGCTCTCGAGCGCGTTGTAGACCGTGGCGAGACTGATGGCCGGCACCCGCTCCCGCACGGCCCGGAAGATCTCCTCGGCCGTCGGGTGCGTGCGCATCCCGTTCAGCACCTCCCAGACGGCTTCGCGCTGGGGTGTGCAGCGATGTCCGGCGGCGAGCAGCGTCTCACGCAGGGTCGACGCCTCGCCGTCCATCCGGGGCGGAGTCTCTCGGATCGGTTCAGTATATGCGGCTTCGTGCACTGGGAATCACGTCAGGTGCGGGTCGGGCCGGCGAAGTCGCGCCACCGGCCGGAAACGATCTGTTCGAACGGCGGCGGGAAGCTAACCGCTCGAGGACTCCTCGGCCAACATCCGCAGCCAGCTCTGGGGACACCCGTCAACTCGCACGTGAAGTGGCTCCCGATGGTCGCCCAGGCGCCGGCGGAATCCGTCCACGACGCGCTGCACGCGGCCCACCGGAACACGGCCGTACTCCGTAATCCGGACGGTCGGCAGGGGCGCGGATGGTATCCCCGGCTCGTGGCCCGAATCGCCGTTTCGCGAAGCGCCATTTCCGTTCGCGCCGTTGCTCCCGGATCCCTGCTCGGGGGAACCGTTTCCGGCGGAGCCGTTTCCGTTCGCCGACCTTCCGGCGGCATGCGTGCCGTTCGAAGATGCGGGCGGATCGGTGAATTCCACCGCACACACACGACGCATCTCGTCGGCGAGCACGCGCGTGAACAGCACGAAATCACCCGACTCTTCGACATCGGGCAGCGGAGGGAATACCCAGAGATCGCAGATCTCGATCGGGGAGACACGGCGCCCGAGCGCGTGGAGGCGCGTGGCGAGCTCCGCCTCGATCGCACTGGTCGTAGTGGACGACCCGCTTGTCCCGTTTCCGTCGTACAAGAGCCCTCCAGGGCCAGGTGACACGGAGACGACGCCGCCGGAATCGGCGGTGGACAGGCAGGACAATGGCGAATTTAGGGGATCCGCGGCCGTGCGTACAGGGGGTGCCGGTTCGGAGCGGATCAGAGCGCCTTCCCGATCGCTTCGAGGACGAGCCTCTCGGTAGCATCCAGGCCGTGAGGAACGAGCGCGCCCGCCGCCTTGACGTGACCGCCGCCGCCGAGCTCCCGGGCCACGGCCGCCACATCGGCGTCGCCGGCCGAACGTAGCGATACCTTGGTGCGACCATCCGGCAGCACTCGGAACAGGATGGCGACCTCCACTCCCTGCAGGCGTCGGGGATACTCGACGATCGCATCCAGATCATCTCTCCCGGCTCCCGTCAGTTCCATGTCGGCCGGCGTGAGGCTGATCCACGCGACCGGAAGCTCAGGATGGACCTGGAGCGCCTCGAGCGCCCGGCGGGTCAGGGCGAGGCTGTCTGCCGTGTAGGTGGCGTACAGACGTCGGTACATCGACTCGGGGTCGACGCCCGTCTCGATCAGCTCTGCTGCGATCCGGTGCGCGGGCGGGTTGGTATTCGCGTAGCGGAACGAGCCAGTGTCCGTGACGATCGCCACGTACAGCGCGTCGGCCTCCTCGCGACTGGCCGGCATCCCGGCGAGCGCGAACAGGTCGTGCACCAGCTCGCCGGTCGCGCAGGCCGAGGGATCACGGACCGAGATCTCCCCAAGCGGCGGTCCGGCCGGCGGGTGGTGGTCGATCGTCAGGACCTCGCGGCCGGCCAGGTGAGGATGCACCGTGCCGAGCCTCGATGGTTCGGCCGTATCCAGCACCATGAAGAAATCAGCCTCCCGCAGGGGCGTCGCGGCGGCTTCATCGGCAGGTGTGCAGGCCGGAGTCCCGTTCAGCAGGAAGGCGTACAAGTCGGGAAACGGCGTCGGGTTCACGATCACGGGCTCGAGCCCGCGTCGCCGCAACCAGCTGGCCAGCGCCGCCTCGCTGCCGGCTCCGTCGCCGTCTGCGTTGACGTGCGTGGTGAGTACCACCTTGAGCCCAGGTGTCAGGCGCTCCAGGATCCGGGTGAGTTCTCGCTTGCGGTCAGCCACCACGTGCCCCCAGGTGTTTGCGGATCTTGGCCCATGTCGAGCCGAGGTGGACCAGGTGACTGGACGGACGACCTTCGATCCGGCCGGCCGAGAGCGCCGCCAGCAGCTCGCCCGGGCCCTCGAAGGGCCGGACTGTGGCCCGTGCGCGTCCGATCTCGCCGAGCAGGTGCGCGTCGCTGCCCGCGCCCAGCGGGAGGCCACGCGCCTCTGCCCAGAGCTGCGCCCGCTCGTTGCGTGCCGGGTCATGGATTCGGGCGTTGATCCCCTCGACCGCATCCACGCAGTCCTCGACCGTCGAGAGAAATTCCTCGTCCGTGCCTCGGTGCGAATCGAAAGGATGCGGAAGGTAGACCACGGCGCCCTGGGCCCGGATCGCATCGGCCGTCGTCCGGAAGTCCGATCCGGGCGGAATGTGCTCGGTCAGATACAGGCCGATCAGGTCGAGCCCCTCGGAAGTGCGGACCTCCTCACCCACGATGACGAGGTCGGGTGCCAGGTCCCGGCCCGCGAACGCGCCGCTGATCTGATCGTGATCGGTGATCGCGATTCGATCCAGTCCCACCCGTCGCGCCTGCTCGACCACATCGGCCGGATCCGAGAGAGAGTCCATGGAGGCCGACGTGTGCATGTGGAGGTCGATCGTCCACTCGGCGTCCGGTGCTATCGCTCTGCCGGCGTCTTCGCCTGCGATCGAAGTCTCGATCCATTTCCAGACGCGCCGGGCGTCACGCTCCAGCGCTTCGCGGCTGCCCGGGTTCCAGATCACCCGGTCTGCGCCCCGCCGCTTCGCGTCCGGAGGCAGCTGCGCGGCCTCGACCGCATCGAATTCCGGGGCCGTGACCCCGCGCGCCGACATGACCCGGGTCTGGCGGATCGAATTCGGCGCATCCACGGTCACCACGGCATCGAACTCCTCCTCCAGGTTCTTCTCGAACAGGAGAGGAATCTCGAGGACGACGACCTTCGCGCCCCGGCCACGCGCCCGCTCGAGCCTCTCGGCCCGAAGCCGGTCCACGACCGGGTGCACGATCTCCTCGAGACGCGCTCGGGCCGCGGCATCGGAGAACACGATCGATCGCAGGGCCTGACGATCGAGAGCGCCGTCGGCTGTGAGTACGTCCCTGCCGAACGCCTCGGCGATCCGGTTCAGGCCCTCCGTACCCGGCTCGACCGCCTCCCGGGCGAGCAGGTCGGCGTCGATCCGCTCGGCGCCCCATGATGCGAACAGGTCGCCCACGGAGCTCTTGCCCGCGCCGAGGCTGCCCGTCAATCCGACCCGGATCAAGACTCCACTCTCCCGCTGGGCCCGGCCGTCTGCGGAGACCCTCCGGTGATGGGCGGCACGAGAGGGATTCGAGGCTCGTCGGCCACGCCCAGCTCGGCACAGAACTCGTCGAACAGCGATGAGAGGAGCTCATCGTACTCGTCCGCCGAGAGGCGTGATACGTCCAGCCGCGCCCCCGCCATCTCGCCATGTCCGCCCGCCGAACCCCTGTCACCCACCACACGCCGGACCAGATCTCCGGCGTGGGCGTCCGGGTTGAGAGTCCGGAGACTGAGGTAGAGACCGTCGCGGTAGCGGCCGGCCGCGATCACCCAGTCCACGTCGTCCACCCGCAGAAACAGGTCGGCCAGCTGCGCCACGATGTCCGGGTAGTCCAGCCTCCCGGCCGGGACGCAGACCACGCCCCCACGGCTCCAGGCCTGTTCGAGACCGGCGTGGATCGAGCGGTATACAGCCCTTGGCACGCGCGCGTGGCGGATGCGGGACAACGCCGCCGGATCGGACCTTGGATAGAGATAGAGGCTCGCATCCAGCTCGGCCTTCGATGCCTCCCGCCCGAGGTCCATGGTCTCCGACTGGATGCCGTAGAAGAGAGCGGTGGCCAGCTGTCGGTCGGGCTCCAGCTTCGAGGCGCGCAGGAATTCGACGATCATGGACGCACAGGCTCCGTACTCCGGTCGGACATCCGAGTAGGGCGCCGCTGAACTCTCCGGTCGTACCGGGTGATGGTCGATCACGATCGTGGCGATCTGTCCCGGCGGCAGGGAGTTGTTGCCGGCGCGCGGCTGCGTGTCCACCAGGGCGACCGCCGCAGAGGGCGGAAACTCGAGCGATTCGACCCGTTCGAAGTCGAGGCCCAGTTCCTCGAGCAGCGCCCTGTTCTCGGCGCGGCCCACGATCCCGCCGAATGCCAGTGTGACAGGCAGGCCGGTCGCCTTCTCGAGCAGAAAGCCGAGGCCGGCGGCGGATGCGATCGCGTCGGGATCCGGGTTGTCGTGCGTGAGGACGTTGACCCGCTCTGCATCGCCTATGGCCCGCTTCATGGCTGATATCCGGGCGGTCGTGTCCGGCCCCGGGCGCGCCGGGTTCTTCGGTCCCGGCAGCTGGTCGCCCGAGTCCTGTGCCTCCAACTCCACCGGAGGATCCTGCGCGCCGCGCGCCTCGTCCTTCACTCTTCCACCAGTCCGACCAGGAAGGGATTCGACGCGGCCTCGCGTGCCACGGTGGTCGCCGGCCCGTGGCCCGAGTAGAGAATCGTATCTCCGGGCAGGGTGAGGATCTGATCTCGGATCGAGCCGAGAAGCGTGCGGGTGTCGCCACCCGGCAGATCCGTCCGGCCAATCGATCCGGCGAACACGCAGTCCCCGACGAACGCCACCGAGTGACCCACGAACACGACCCCACCGGGGGAGTGGCCCGGAGCGTGCCGAACCGTGAACTCGATCGGCCCGAACCGGAGCTGCTGCCCGTGGGCGAGCTCCCGGTCGGGCAGTGGCTGGGGATGCACGCGTAGACCGAACATCGATGCCTGGCCGGGGGCCGCGCGGTACAGGTCGAGATCGGAGGGGTGCAGATGAACCGGGCAATCATAGCGACTCACCAGCTCGCCGACTGCCGTGATGTGGTCCAGGTGGGCGTGGGTCAGGAGTATGGCCTCGGGTACTGCTCCCCAGGCATCGAGAACGCCCGAGATTCTGTCCGCCTCGTCACCGGGGTCGATGATCAGCGCCCGGCCGGACTCGCCCGGATGGCGTACGACGTAGCAGTTCGCCTGAAAGGCGCCAACGGGCAGAGCATGAATCTCCAGCCCGCCGGGATCGGGGGTGTTCAGACCGAGAACGAGGTGCCGCAGCCGCAGGATCCGGTCGCGTTCGGATTGTCGAACGTGAATCCCGATCCCTTGAAGCTGCTGTGATAACCGATCACGATCCCGGCCAGGTACTGCGCGCTGAACGGGTCCATCAGGAGACGGATCCCCTGCGACTCGATGACGAGATCGTCCGGGGCCGGCGGGTCCTCGTCCACCTCGAGTCCGTACTCGAAGCCCGAGCATCCGCCGGGCAACACGCTGACTCTGAGGGCCGCACTGCTGTCGTCCAGTCCTTCCGCCGAGAAGAACTTCCTCACCTCGACGGCGGCTTCTTCGGTCAGCACGATGGCCCCGGCTGTCGAACCTGCTGTTTCGGTACCGCTCATTCCCCTGGTCCCGCTATCGATTTCGAGTGTCCCGCACCCCGCCTCATCTGCAGGCGCGGACGCGATCCCACCGGTTGACTACCCGTGGGACAGCCAGCGTTCCGCCTCGAGCGCCGCCATGCAGCCGGTGCCCGCGGCTGTCACGGCCTGTCGGTAGTAGTCGTCCATGCAGTCGCCCGCGGCGTACACCCCCGGCGCGGAGGTGGCCGTGCGCCAGGAACTCGGCAGGTGAATGTAGCCGCTGGGCTCCAGGTCGACCTGGCCTCGAAGGAACCCGGTATTCGGCGTGTGGCCGATCGCCACGAACATTCCGCCGACCTCCAACTCGCTCGTCTCGCCCGTCTCTCGATTTTCCAGCTTCAGCTTCTCGATCACCTCGTCCCCGATGACTTCGGTGACCACCGTGTTCCAGAGAAAACGGATCTTCGGATTTTCGAATGCCCGTTCCTGCATGATCTTGGAAGCGCGCAACTCGTCCCTGCGGTGGATCACCACCACTTCGCTGGCAAACTTGGTCATGTAGGTCGCATCCTCGATCGCGCTGTCGCCTCCGCCAACGATGGCGATCACCTGGTCGCGGAATGCCGGCAGAGCACCATCGCACACCGCGCACGCAGAAACGCCGCCGCCGCTCTGCGCCAGGCGCTCCTCGCCCGGCACCTCGAGCCAGCGCGCGTTGGCGCCGGTGGCGATGATCACGGCGTCGGCCTCGAGTTCAGCGCCCCCGCTCGTCCACAGGCGGTGTGGAGGCCCCGAGAAATCGACCCGCTCGACATCCTCCATCACCGATCGAGTTCCGAACCTGAGCGCCTGCTTCTTGAAGTCCTCCATCATCGCCTGGCCGGTCACGCCGTCCGGGAATCCCGGGTAATTCTCGACCTCCGTCGTGAACATCAACTGGCCGCCCGGCACCATCGTCCGGTGGAAGGAGCCTTCGATCACGAACGGATCCAGCTGTGCCCGTGACGCATAGATGGCAGCTGTCCAGGCCGCCGGTCCCGATCCGATGATGATCAGTTTCTCCCTGGTGATCTCCGTCATGCTCTGCTCTCTGTAATCTGAATACGGTTGCTGCTGATTTGAATGTCCGACCTATGAGAGGGCCGCGACCCGCTCGACGATCTCCTGCATCCAGGTCGCCGGTACACGCTGCGAACCCGGCTCGCTGCCCCCGGCCCCCGGACCGTGCCAGTCCGATCCTCCCGAACGCAGGAGCCCGTGCTTCCTCACCACGCGACCCAGCGACGCGCGGATGCTCGGCCCGTTGGCGGCGTGCAGAATCTCGATCCCGTCGAGGCCTGCGGCCACGTACCCATCGAGATCCGCTTCCGAGTAGTCCCGACCCGGATGCGCCAGCACCGCGACACCGCCCGCCCTGTGAATCAGCTCGAACACCTCCGGCGGAGGCGACGGCGTCTTCTCGACGAAGGCCGGTCGATCGCGCGCCAGCCACAACCGGAAGGCCGAGTGGATGTCCGGCACCAGGTTCTCGGTCACCAGTGCCCGGCCGAGGTGAGCACGAGTCGGTAGACCGCCCGGCGCCTCGCGCAGCACCGCGTCCATCGCCAGCGGAACCCCGTTCTCGTTCAGCCGATCCACGATCTCCTCGGCCCGACGCAGACGGTCGCGTCTGAACCGTTCGAAAAAGCTCGTGAGCTCAGGGTTCGCGGGATCGAAACCGTAGGCCAGCACATGCACCGAGCGTCCGGGCTCGTTCGCCGACAGCTCTGCACCGACCAGAAACGCCAGCCCGAGTCGCTCAGCCTCGGCTCGAGCCTCCTCGACGCCGGCGACCGTGTCATGATCGGTCAGCGACAGGCCGCTGAGTCCCCGGGCGGCGACCGCCCGCACGACCTCCGCCGGGGAAAGAACGCCGTCGGACGCGAGAGAATGGAGGTGGAGGTCTACGCGGCTCAACTCGCCGGTGTGCCCAACGAAGTGGAGCGGTCGAAGAGCTCCCGGAATTCCCGGGCCTCCAGGTTTGCCAGGTGGGACTCCGCGTCGGAGCCGTCGTCCTGCACCTCGGCGACACGATACGGACGCTGACCATTGCTGTCGCACATGAAGACGACGCTTCGATGGCCCTCACGCCCGGATGACCCACCCGGCACGGCAATCCAGACGTCTCCGTCCGCCTTCAGCTTCCTGCCCATGTATCGCACTCCATCGTTGTCGCCCTCGACCCTCGAACCCTGCCTCAGGTGATTTCGAGACGGATCGCGGCCGCCAGATCACCTGCCAGCCGGTGGCGGCGACCGCCTACCTGCGCGACAACGTCGCCCCCTTCATCCGACGCCGAAAGAACCGTCACTTCGGTGCCAAGCAAGAAACCGTTGTCACCCAGGAACCGCAAGCGCTCCGAGTCGTCGTCGGAAACTTCCCGGATGACGCCGATCGCTCCGGTCGGGAGCTCGGTGAGGGCGGGAAGATCCTGCGATCGGATCGTGCCGTCAGGCGCTGGAATCGGGGCTCCGTGCGGATCGGTGTCCGGGTCCCCCACGGCCAGGGCCATCCGGTCCACCAGGAGGTCCGAAGCTGCGTGCTCCAGTCTCTCGGCTTCCTCGTGCACGCTGTCCCAGGTAAACCCCAGTCGATCGATCAGGTAGCTCTCGATGACCCTGTGTCTCCGGATGATCCTCAGGGCCGCCGATTCACCCGGCGGCGTGAGCCGCACGCCGTGATAGGGCTCGTGGGCGACCAGACCCTGCGTCGCCAGGTTCTTGATCATGTTCGTGACCGACGCGGGCGACCGATCGAGTTCGGCGGCCAGCACCGTGGTCGGCACGGGTCCGCGCTCCTGCTCGAGCTTGTAGATCGACTTCAGATAGTCCTCGACGGCACGGCTGTGCCGGGCTCGCTCTACCATGCCTCGCTCCCGCACGCCGTGTCGTGCTGCCTCAGAGCGGCAACAGCTCCACGTCCGGCTCCAGCTCCGACAGGAAGGCGGCAATCAACTCGGCAGACTGCTGGACGTCGTCTATGCTGACGAGTTGATTCGGCGAGTGCATGTAGCGATTCGGGACGCTCACGAGGCCCGCGGCGACACCTGCCCTCGACATGCGCACCGCGTCGGCGTCTGTACCGGTCATGGCCGGAAGCGCCTGGATCTGGAGGTTCATCTCCCTCTCTCGCGCCGCGGCTCGCAGGCGTTCGAAGATGACCGGGTTGATGGCCGCCCCACGCCCGAGGACCGGGCCCGCGCCGATCCTGATGTCTCCGTGCTCCTTGCGGTCCACGCTCGGATGGTCGGTCGCATGGGTCACATCGACGACGATGCCCAGTTGCGGGTCGAGTCCATACGCCCCGGTTCGTGCGCCACCACCGGCGACGTAACCGATCTCCTCCTGGACGGTGGCCACCGCCACCACGTGCGCCTCACAGCCCTGCTCTTTCGCGAGCCTCAGCGCCTCGAGAACGACCGCAGCGCCGACCCGGTTGTCGATGGAACGCGCCGCCACCAGGCCTGCGGACAGTTCGAGAGTCGCTGACGCGATCGTGGCGACGTCGCCGATCGCGACCCTGGATCGCGCCTCGTCGCCGTCCGCGGCTCCGATGTCGATCCACAAGTCCTTCAGCTTGACGGCCTTGTCGCTGTCATCGCGGCGGATCAGGTGGATCGCCTTGCGTCCGACGACGCCGGCGACCGTCCCCGCTTCCGTGAGGATCTCGACGCGTTGACCCACCAGTACCTGGGGGTCCCAGCCACCTACCGACTGCACCCAGAGAAAGCCTTCGTCGTCCACGTGATGGACCATCAGTCCGATCTCATCGATGTGTCCGGCCAGCATGACCGTCGGCGTCTTCTCGGAACCGATTTCCGCGAAGCTGTTTCCGTTCACGTCGCCCCAGACTCGATCGGCGAAGCCGCCGGCGATCTCTCGCCACACGGCAGCCGCCGCCGTCTCGAATCCGGAGGGTCCGGTGGCGTTCAGCAGTCTCAGGAGACTGTCTCGGATTTCGGCTGGCATCGATCTCTCGCTCAGGTCTGAACTCGTCGAGTTGTCGGCTGACGCTGCGTTTCCGCACCGTCCGGGTGTGGCGAAGCGTGCTTCCGAATCGCCGGTCTACAGGCTATCGAGAGTGTGCGAAAGGAGCAACGCCGCCCTCGGGGGCACGCTTCTGGTGTGCGGCGGCTGGCTGCCGCCCGCAAGTCACGCTTCATCCTCCGCGATCAGAGCCCGGATCCGGCGCTCCAGGTCAGGATTCGCGACCGCCGCACGTCCCGCTTCGTTCACGTAGTCGAGGAATATCCGCTCGAAATCGAAGTGCGGATAGCAGCGCCGGCACTTCTGGACGTGTCGCCGCACCGCCTCGTTGCGTTCCGCAGGCAGCTCACCGTCGAGGAACTCGTAGACGAGCGCGAGCGACTCCTCGCACGAAAGTTCCTCGGGCGCCTCGTGGGGTCCGATCCCCTCCGGCCGTTCCTGATCGTTCATGGCAGGTATCCCAGTTCGACGGCGAATCTGTACAGGCTTGCCTGGAGTCTCTTACGGCCCCGGTAGAGCCGTGACTTCACGGTACCGACGGGTATGCCCATCGTATCGGCCACCTCCTGATATCCCATGCCTTCGACGTCGGCGAGTACTACGGGAACGCGAAACTCGGCGGGCAGTTCCTCGATCGCCATGAGCACATGCTCGTTCACGAGCCGATCGAACACCCGACCCTCCGGATCGGCGTCATAAAGGCCGCCCGAACCGGGGCCCTCCGCAATCTCCTCGAACTCCACCTTCACCGGCCCGGACCGATCCCGCCGGTAACTGTTGATGAACCCGTTTCGGAGAATGGTCATCAGCCAGGCGCGGCAGTTCGTGCCGGTCTCGAATCGGTCCCAGGACCGCCACGCCTTGAGCATCGCGTCCTGCACCAGGTCTTCGGACCGCGCCTCGTCCCCCCCGGTCAGCCGGAGCGCGAGGCCGAAGAGCGCGTCCAGGTGAGGAAGCGCCTCCGTCTCGAATTCCCGTCGCCGATCGTCGCTGATCTCGACCTCCCGTTTCTCGCTACCTTCGTCCCCTGCGTCCACCGCACCGCGGAGCCTGTAGGAGAAAACAGGCTACCCCGTGCTCGCGAAGCAGGGCAAGGCGCGGGAACGGAGCCGAGGGACGGTCGTATCACACTGGGCGGACACGGCTGCTCGCGAATCGCGCGGGCCTGCCTCGCACCGCACCGAAAGGATCGATGCTCTCCTTGGATTCCAGCGAGCCCGACACAACGATCCGGCTACCCTCCGAAGGCCCGCGCGCTCGCTCCGGCTCCGGTCGTCGGGCCTTGCGGCGGGTGGGTATCGCCGTCGCCGTACTCCTGACTCTCCTGCTCGCCGTAACGCTGGTCTTCGCCGTGCGGTTCCGCTCGCTCCTGGATCCTGAGACGCTGGCCGACCGTCTCGAGCCGCGACTGACACAGGCGGCGAACCGGCCCGTGACGATCGACGGGGCCAGTCTGCGTCTCTGGCCGCGACCCGGAGTGCGGGTCGAGGGGATCCGCATTGCCAACCGCGGCATCTTCTCGGAGACCGCCCTGGCCTCGGCGGACGCGGTCGTTCTGGAACCCAGACTCCTTCCGCTTCTTCGACGCGAAGTCGTGATCGACCGGATCCTGGTGCGCGCCCCCCGGCTGTTGCTGGTCGTGGACGAGAACGGCACCAGCAACTTCGGAGACTTCATCCCCGAGCCCGCGGAGGATGCTGGCGGCTCGAGTGCGGGCGTCGGAGGGATGTCGCTGGATGTGAGGAGTCTCGAGATCGCCGACGGTCACGTCGGCTTTCGCGATGCTTCCCGATCCCGGGGCATGCAACTGGACGGCGTGCACCTGGAGACCGATCTCGACTTCGGTGACGGCGGGACGGTCGGAAGTGACGGATTGGCGGAGGTGGAGATGGTGAGTCTGCGCCTTCCGCAGTTGTCCGGCGACGGCATCGAGGTACCGGGAGCCTCGATCTCGTGGAACGGCCGGGTAGCGCTTGAACCGGGTACGCTCGAGATCGACCGGGCGGAGCTCGTGGCCGGGCCGCTGCAGGCGCGCCTCACAGGCCGCATCGACTCGCTCGGCCAGCCCGTGCGCCACGTCGAAGTGCAGGTGAGGGCGGAGGGCCTGTCGATCGAGGAGTTGATCGGGCCCTCCGATTCCGGTCATCAACTTCACGGAGCGCTCGAGGTCGACCTTCGGCTCGACGGACGTGCCGGGCCCGGCGTATCGCCCGAGGCCTCGGGTCTGATCACCGTTCGTGGGGGAGAAGTCCGCACGGCGGCCGAGGTGGCGCTGGTGACGGGACTGGAAGCCGACATGGAGATCCGAAACGGTCGAGGCGAGTTGCGTGCCGACGGCGGGTTGCTCGATGGGGACCTGGCGCTCACCGGCGAGGTCTCGATCGACTCTCTGTTTCCGTACGACTTGAGGCTTCTGGCGGACACGGATCTGGCGGAACTCCTGGCGGCGCTGCCTGAAGCGCCAGCCTCCTCTTCGGGCAGGATCTCGGGTCGGTTGACCGTGGATGCAGCCATTTCCGGAAGCTCCGGGAGCCAGGGCGCTCCGTTCGTCGACGGGATAGTGACGCTCACCGACGTGGAGGCGAGTCTCGACGCGCTGGACCGTCCGGTGACCGCCACCCGGATTCCGATCAGGATCGCGGGAGACTCCGCTTCGTGGAGCGAGGTGGACCTCTTTCTGGGCGGGAATCGAGGCGCGACTTCAGGTGTGGCCACCAGGCTGTTCGGGGGCTCGGAGTCGCGAGACGATCGTCCGGTCCTCGACGCCGATCTCCACTTCGACCTCCTGGCACTCGATGAACTGATTCCGCCAGGTGAGGCGGAGGGCTTTGGGTGGGGGCGCCTGGTGAGCGCCCGGCTCGGTGGCCGCCCGATCGGAGCCATGTCGGCCGAGCAGCTGGCGGTCGAACGCGGCCAGCGGCGGCCGGAGGAACCGCCGGTCGCGGGAGTGGTCAGGGCCACAATCGACGAGCTTCTCTACGACGGGCACCGGGTAACCGACCTCGAGGGAAGCGTGCGCATAGGCCGCGAACGAATCGATATTCCCGAGATGACGTTCGGTGCGTACGGCGGGCGTGGAACGGCATCGGCATCTCTCGAGCTCGGGTCGGGTCACGTGGAACCTTTCGGCCTGCAACTGGATCTGCAGGATGTTCGCGCGGAAGAGTGGCTCGCGCGACAGACGCCCCTCGGAGAGTTCGTAACCGGGACGATGGGCATAGAGCTGGAGCTCGCCGGCGGTCTCGATTCGCTGCTTCTCCCCGAGTCCGAGTCCCTGGCCGGTTCGGGCGCGCTGCGCATCGTGGACGGGACAATCGAGCCGAATCCGTTGACCCGGGCCATCGCTTCCGCGATCGGAGCCGCCGATCCCACGGGAGGGAGACTGCAGAGCTGGGTATCCCGCTTCCGCATCGACGACGGTGCGGTGCACATGGCGGACGGCCGTCTCGAGTTTCCGGCCGGAGACCTCGACCTGGCGGGCGCTGTTTCATTCGACGGAAGACTGGACCTGTCGCTCGGGCTGAAGCCCGATCCGGCAACGGTGCGCGACCTGGCCGATCGGAATCTCTCCGCCCTGCCCCCCGGCGTCCGGGAGGCGCTCACATCGGGCGGCGTCCCCGAACTGGGCCTCCTGGTTCGAGGCAGCATCGGTGACCCGCAGGTTACCGTGGACCCGGCGAGCGTGCGCCGCGCCCAGGACGCGATCGTCGAGGCGGGGCGGAGCGAGATCGAGAGGCGGGGACTGGACCTCCTCAAGCGGCTGACCGGCGAGCCAGAGGACTCGGCTGCGGCGGGGACTCCGGATGACGAGAGCGATCCGCGGTGAGCTTTGAAGCCCGCCGAACTCAACGCTCGCTGCGGATCGGGCTGGCGTTGCTGGCAGTCTGCACGGTGGGCCTCTCCACCGGTTGCATCTCCGGTCGCGTGCTGACGGGCTATCCCGGGTATCCCTTCGCCAGTTTCGAGACCGACATGCCCGCTGATTCCACCTTCTTCCGGTTGCAGCCTGCCGTCGAATCCGAGGGATTCCCGCTCGACTACACCATTCTGGACGAGGGCTTCATCACCACGCGCAGCTCTGAGCTGGTCGGGAGACCCGTATTCCTGACCCTCGTGGTGGGTCCGGGGGGCGACGGGTCGAGCGCTGGCGGCCCTGCTGCCGGGAACTCGGCGGACGTATCGGTGGGCACGTCCCGTGTCTGGGTGGCAGCCTACGAGGAAACGGTCACCGGAGCCCAGCGGATCAACCCTCTCCAGGGGGAGGTCTGGGCCGCCGTAATGGAGGTGACGGGCAGGCTCAGCGCGGCAGTAGACGGAACGGAACCCGAGGGCCCGTCAGCCGAAGGCGCCTCTTCGTAGTCGCTGCTGTCGTTCAGATCCGGCGACAGCTCAGCGAACTACGGGCAAACCTCCGCGGGGCGGACAATGGCCGCCTCCGACTCCCACGCCCATGCCCGTTCCTCTCCCCGCTCCGATCCTCGCGAGGACGTCCACCGGACGATCGTCGATCGGTCGGAAGGGACCCGGCTCGGCCGAGGAGCTGACCAGGAAGTCCGACACCCGGGCGTAGCGTGCCGCCGGCTGCTCTTCCTCTTCCTCCTCTTCCAGCAGCTCGAGGAATCGCACCGGCTGCGCCGCACCCTCGGAGACCGCGACCGGAATCGGAGCGACGTCCGGCAGGGTGAGCTTCTCCGCCGGTGCGGGACCGGCCGCGGTCGCCGCGCCACCCGCGGAAGCGTCGGCCAGCTCGATCACCTGCATCGGGTCGTCAGGCTCGAAGTCAGGCTCCTCGGGAAGCGGGACGACCTGGAGCGCGGCTCTCGGTTCGCCGTCTCCCATCGGTTCGACGGAGAATTTGACCCACGCCAGCACTGCCGCATGCGCGACGATCGACACCGCGATGCCGACCCCCATCGCCCGTCGCCAGCCCCTGTCGAGTCTCCGTTCTTCCGCCATCTCACCGTCCCCTTCCCGTTCCCGACTGTTGGACGTCCGAGGCTCCTCTGAGTTACAGACGCCCGCCCGGCGCTTCGGGTCACAAGTTCTTCCCGAACCGCACTATGTGCAACAACCCATCACCGCGTGGGGTGTTCCCCCCCGTCGGCCCGGGCGGCGAGAAGCACCTTTCCCACGCTCCGTCGAGACTGGAGCCGTTCGTGCGCGTCGGATGCCCGATCGAGGGCGTGCGTACTGTCCAGGACCGGTCGAATCCGACCTGCCGCGGCGTGGCTCATGATCGCCTCGAACTGGGGCACGAGCATCTCCGTCTCGTCCCACAGGTGCCCGAGATTGACCCCGGCCACGGACCGGTTGTCGTTCATCAGCCCGATCGGGCCGAAGCGAGGCATGCGAACCAGGCTCGCCAGCGCGGCGAGCAGGTTCTTCCGGCGCCCCGGAGCCATGGCCGATACGCCGAAGCAGCAAAGTCGTCCACCGGGGGCGAGGAGCTCGTAGCTGGTACGAAACGACCGGCCGCCGATCGGATCGAGCGCGATGTCCACCCCTCTGCCGTTCGTGATGTCGCGCACGCGTTCGACGAGGTCGGGATCGTTCGACGCGATCGGTTCGACTCCCACTTCTCGGAGCCTGTCGTGTTTCTGTGCCGATGCCGTTCCGATAACCTTCGCTCCGACGATGTCGCACAGCTGCGTTGCAGCCGTCCCGACACCGCCTGCGACGCCGTGAACCAGCACCACCTCCCCCGATCGAACCGCGCACACCCGGTGGAGCATCTGGTGTGCCGTCAGATAGTTCACGGGGATGGCCGCCGCATCCGCATCCGAGATCGCATCGGGGGTGCGAACCACGAGTGCCGGGGGCAGACAGACGCAGTCGGCGTATCCACCGAACCGTGTAACCGCTGTGACGCGCTCGCCCACCCGGTACCCTTCGACGCCGGGACCCACTTCATCGACGGTTCCTGCGACTTCGTATCCGGGGACGAAGGGCAGCTGGGGTGCGTCGGGATAGAGTCCGAGCCGGGCCATCACCTCGGCGAAGTTCACTCCGGCGAATGCCACGCGGACCCGCAATTCGCCGGGCCCGGGGACCGGGTCGGGAGCCTCGTGCACCCTCAAGACCTCCGGCGGGCCCGTCTTCTCGATCCAGACCTGTCTCATCGTCCTGCCTCCGCGGCTTCGATCGCGGGCGCTCGCCTTTGCGCCGAGACCCTGTCGAGGATAGAAAGATAGCTGACATGTGCGGACGATTCACACTGACGACCCCGGCCGCCGAGTGGGCGGCGCTGTTCGAGCTCGATCCGGTTCCGGATTTCGAGCCCCGCTACAACATCGCCCCCACGCAGCAGGTGGCGGCCGTGCGATCCCTGTTCCGAGCCCAGCACGAGGAGACCAGGAGCGAGCGCGGTGAGAGGGACGGGGAGACGCGTGAATTCGCGAAGCTGCGCTGGGGTCTCGTGCCGCACTGGGCGAAGGAGCCCGATCTGAAGGGGCGCACCCTGATCAACGCCCGCTCCGAGACCGTCGCCGAACGTCCCTCGTTCCGCGATTCCTTCCGCTTCCGTCGGTGCCTCGTCGTAGCCGACGGCTTCTACGAATGGCAACCGGCCGGTGCTCGCAAACAGCCCTACTGGATCCGCCTCGATACGGAGGCTCCGTTCGCTTTCGCCGGACTGTGGGACGCCTGGACCGACGGCTCCGAGATGATCGAGTCCTGCACCATTCTGACGACCGAGGCCAACGAGGCGCTTCGACCGATCCACGATCGGATGCCGGTGATTCTCGATCCCGCCAGCTACGACGCGTGGATCGATCCCGAGACTCCGAACTGGGACCTCGAGCGCCTGCTGACTGCCTGGCCGTCCGAGTCGATGCTGATGCACCCCGTCTCCACGCACGTCAACCACGTCGGCCACGACGACCCGAGCTGCATCGTTCCGGAACGTCCGCAGACAGACCTGTTCGGGTGACCGATTCGGCGGGAAGCGCCAGAGGGCATCCGATGATGCATGGAGCCGGCCGGAATCCGGGCATGCCGCTCGACATGGAGTGGATCGCCCGGACGACGGCACGTGAGGGCGACGTGGAGGCGCGCGCCAGCCGGATCCGGCAGCGCGCTCCCCTGATGGCGCGCGATGAGATTCAGCTCTGTCTGCGCGCGATTGCCTGCACCGACCTGACGACGCTCGCCGGCGACGACACGGCCGATCGGGTGCGCGGCCTCTGCGACCGGGCAAAGGCCCCCGTGGACCCGGACCTGTTGAGAGCTCTCGGGCGAGAAAGCGAGCGATCCGATGTCGAGACGCCAACAGAGGTTCGAACCGCAGCCGTCTGCGTCTACCACCGATTCATCGGCGACGCCCTCGTCGAGCTGGAAGGCACGGGAATCCCCGTGGCCGCCGTATCGGCAGGGTTTCCCCACGGATTGAGCCCCCTGGCTCAGCGGATCGATGAAGTGAGGGCCTCGGTCGCGGAAGGAGCCGAGGAGATCGACGTGGTGATCATGCGGGCGCACGCACTGACCGGGAACTGG
>JAMJQL010000064.1 GCA_023554245.1 Gemmatimonadota bacterium | reverse complement strand
CCGGGTCGAGTTCCCCGTCGTGATGACTCGCAAGAGGTTCGCGGCCACATCGAAGTGGAAGCTCACCACCCGGATCGGCTCTCGGCCCGGGGGATGCGCGAGGGCGGCGACTGCCACGCGCCTCTGCGTTTCCAGGGGCAGCTCCACGGCCGAATGATCCGACAGGGGAATCGAAGCTAGAATCGCGTTGCCCCGGTCCTCCGGCGTCTCTCCCTCGGCTTCCGCGCCGTTTCGCATGGACGGAGCGTAGAACAGCGACAGGTCGCAGCGCTCGGCGATGTCTACGATGTCGGCGCGCGACTCGTGCGCGTCGGACTTTCCGATCGCGCCGGGAAGCGATACGCCGTCAGGTATGGCGGGGATGTCATGCGAAGCCCGGTGCGCCTCCTGGACGAGGAGCACGAAGGGAATCCGGGACTCGTTTCCGCTCGGGACGGACTCGCACGAGTATCCGATCTGGTCTTCGAGAAAGCCGACCAGGTCTCCCGAGCCGACTTCTATGTTCCAGGTCGCGACCGTCAACTTCTCGATGGGATCGCTTCCGGCGGCGGCAAATGACCCCGAGCCGGCGGCGACGGGGCCACCCCCGAGCGATGCCTCGCGCACGACCTCGGCCGCATTCGGCACCCCGGCGGACGCAAGCTGGCGAACGACCGGCTCGCCGGCCGCCGAGCACCAGTCATCAAGGCGTGACTGCTCGCCTTCGGAATCGGGCCGCGCCCACGCGACATCGGCATTCGAGGCCGAAGCGCAGGCCCCCACAGGGGCTCGAACGTCCATCTCGTGCCCGGCCGCACAAGCCGAGAATACCACGGCGAGAGCCGTCGCCGTCAGATACCTCATTCTGTCTCGCATGTATACAGGGAAACTCAATTCGTCCGAATCGTAAAGCTCAGGACAGCGGGTTCCGATCCAGAATCGCTGTCGTGCGCGTCGAGCGCGCGAAACACCCAGCCACCGATCCCGCCGGCGGCGAGTCCGAACAATGTTACGGCAGCCGCGTCGGGAAGTTTCATCGATGGGATCAGCTGCCAGGTGGCCACGCCGACGACTGCCCCCGCACCGAACCCGATCGCCGCCCCCGGTCCCGATGCCGCAATGGCGCCTCCTACCAGGGCGCCGGCGCCGACATCCGCCCAGCTCCACCTCTCGAGAAATGGTTGCACGGCCAGCAGCGCGGCGCCTCCCACCCCCGCACCGATGACACCTGCCACGAAGTAGTCCTCCACCCGGCCGACGTCTGCCGCGCCGAGAGAGGCTCCGCTGATTCCCGCTATGAGCCCCCCGGCGATGGCGGCGGGCCGAACGCACGCGGGGCCTTCGTACGTGCGCGTACACGGTGTCAGCGAACCCAGCGTGGCCAGCACCGTGCCGGAGTACGCCCCGAGAACGGCACCCCCGATGGCGGCCCCGGTCGAGCCCTCGGTGGATTCACCGCTGCCGGATTCCTGGGCGGTGGCCCCGGAAGTGAGGAAAGCGGTCGCGATTGCGACGAGCATGGTTCCGCCGAGACCGATCGGTCGTCCGGTCGATAGCTTCACGAGCCCGCTCAGAAGAAGCTGAAGCCGGTGCCGAGGCTGAGGGCCCACCTGCCCCCGTCGCTGTCGGCGGCATCCGGCCCGAAGCGATAGCCGAAGTCGATGCGACCGGTGCTCGCGCCCGAACCGCGGGCCGAGCCAGTTCTAAGTCCGAGTCCCACGTTGCCTCCCCAGCGAGCGTCCTGATCGGGATACCAGGCCCCGGCGTAGTCGACGAAGCCCGCGAACCCGAGACCGAACAGGCCGAGCAGCGAGTCCCATACGTACCAACGATACTCGACCGTGCCCGAAACGGCGCGCGTGCCCACGAAGGAGTGCGGATCGTAACTGCGGGGCGCCCTGTCGAAGCCGAGGTCGAATTCGCTGCCGGGCGGAGGGTTCTCGAGGATGCCTCCGAAGGCGCCTACCAGAATCGCCTGCTTTCGGGCGGGCTTCGCAGCCGCGCTGAGGTTGAGTACGACCCGGCCCGAATCGACGCCGACGCTCGTGAACAGGGCGTTGGCCCGGAGGTCCAGTCTCAGAAATACGGGGCCCGTTCGCGCACCCGTCCCGACGCTGCCGGCGAGGCCGATACCATCGCGATCGTATCCGAAACCGGAAGGGGCGATACGGATCCCGGCGGAGACGTACGGACTCAAGTTCACATCTTCACGACTGAACCCGTTCAGGTACTGGAATACTTCGAATCGGTCGCTGCGCGACTCCACGAATCCCCCGATCCAGCCCTTGACGGAGTCGGGAGGCGCGAGCACGCTCGCGGTATCTGCTTCGAAGAGATAGCGGTCGTTTCGCACGGCGCCTTCAACACCGAGCCGGACGTAGCGGCCGCTGCGCGCGACCGTGGCCACCCCGAGCGACAGTCCCTGCCCGAAGCCCCGGTATCGGTAGAACGTCGTGTCGGCTTGCGCTGCGGAGAAAACCCGATACTGGGGAATCCTCCGGTTCGAATAATCGCCTCCGAATCCGATCTCACGGTGATCCTCCGCCGACCGCCACGGATCTCCCACGTACCACTGGCCGATGTCTCCATCGCTCAACCCGAAGTACAGTCCCGCCACATCGATCTGACTGCCGAACAGTCTCCGGAATAGCGCGTCGAGCTCGAGGGCGTTGCGATCGACCCCCTTTCGATACGCAACCCGGGCCCGATTACCGGATCCGAACAGGTTCTTCTCAGAGAGGCCGATCCGACCGGTGAGAGTCCCGCCCGAGAACGAGAAGCTGAAAATCGGCTGTGTGCTCCAGGAATCTCGTGTGGTCACTTCTGCGATCAGACTGTCCCGTCGCGTCGCGGTGTCCACGTCCACCGATCGGAAGATCCCGAGACGCCGCAGGTTCCGCTCCGTCTCTGCGAGCTGGGTCGAATCCAGCGTCGAACCGGGTCCGAACAGCAGCTCCTTCTGGACGACCCTCGGGCTCGTATCGAAGCGTATCTTGTTCAAAAGTCGGAAGATGAAGTTGTTACGTACTTCTTCCTCGGAGAACACGTTCTCGGTCGTGATCTCGACCCGATCGATGGTCGGTGCCGGCGGCTGGACGTCGATCTCCTGGGCTCCGGACGCGCCGACATCTCCGACCAGCAAGCCGGTCATCACTAGTGTTCGGAAGAGAATCCGAGCAGATCCTGGCCTGCCAAGAGTCGTCACGGGTCTCCCGCTGACGGTAGACGAAGGGCGACGCGACCGAGGCGCCAAGATAGCCGCTGACTGCGCTATTGCGAGGCGGGTTGTTGCAATTCGTGCAGGTCCGTATATTTTCGACTCTTGCCGTTAGCAGGGGATATTGCGCATCCGTCCCAGCGATCATCCAGGAGGGGGACATGAAACACCTTCGTTCGTTGCTCGTGCTTTGCGCCGGGCTGCTCATTGTCTCGCAGCCGATGCAGGCTCAGGAGAAATGGGGCCAGCGTGGGCTCGAGATCAACGCGTACTATGGTGTCCTGAACGGCCTCGGCGGAGACGAGACCGAGATGGACGCGACGACGTTCGAGATCGGAAACAATCACTACTTCGGCGGCCGACTGGGCTACGTGTTCGGCGGCGGATTCGGGATCGAGGGCTTCTTCGGCTATCTCATGGATGCCGACGTTAGCATGGTGGGAGAGGGCAACCCACGGAACGCGAATCCCGAGTTCCTCGACAACAAGGCCGAGGCCGTCAACTTCGGTGGTGACCTGGCGTACTGGTTCCAGCCGGCCAAGGCATTCCAGATCGGAATCCTCGGTGGCGCGGGCTGGTCGTCGTTCACGATCGACAGCGTCCGGATCCCGAACAACGGCTCATACAACCCGGGCCTGGTGGACTCCGGCTGGGAAGGCGCCTTCACGTGGAACTACGGCGCCGCGGCGAAGTTCTACATCGCCCGTTCCCTCGCGATCCGGGTCGACTGGAGGAACTACGTTTCCCCGGATGGCCTCGAGCGCTATCGCTGCACGATCAACGGCTACTATGAGTGCGAAGGCGCTGAGGAAGCCGGTCTCGAGAGCAAGACTCTCGACTTCACCGAGTTCTCCGGTGGCCTCTCGCTGTTCCTCGGTGGTCCGAAGGACTCCGATGGCGACGGCGTGCCGGACGATCGGGACCTCTGCCCGAACACGCCGGAAGGCGTCATGGTCGACGAGAACGGCTGCCCGTTCGACGACGACATGGACGGGGTGCCGAATTACTTGGACAACTGCCCCGACACGCCGCAGGGTGCGACGGTCGACGCGGCCGGTTGCCCGATGGACAGTGACGGTGACGGCGTCTACGACGGCCTCGATCAGTGCCCGAACACGCCTGCCGGAGCGACGGTCGACAGCCGCGGCTGCCCGACCGACAGCGATGGTGACGGCGTCTATGACGGCGTGGATCAGTGCCCGAACACCCCGCGTGGCGCTACGGTCGATGCGACCGGTTGCCCGCTGGACAGTGACGGCGACGGCATCTACGACGGTCTCGACCAGTGCCCGGGCACGCCCGCCGGCGCAAACGTCGACGATCGCGGCTGCCTGATCTCGATCGAGCTGACCGACGTCGAGTTCGAGTTCGACAGCTTCGAGCTGACCGCCACGGCGAAGACGTACGTCGATCGGATCGCCGAGGAGATCATGTCGCAGGTCGATCCGCAGGGTCAGGGACGTCTCGA
>JAMJQL010000063.1 GCA_023554245.1 Gemmatimonadota bacterium | reverse complement strand
GAAGGGAAGATCACCACCCGCGAGATCGACGCGATGGCGGCCAACGTCCTCCGGGCCAAGTTGCGTCTCGGCCTGTTCGAGGAGCCGTACACGGATGCCGAGCGGGTTCGCCTGCCGGCCGAGCACGAAGCCCTCGAAGCGGCCCGGGAGGCGGCACTCGGAAGCCTGGTGCTCCTCATGAACCGCGATCGTGCGCTCCCGCTGTCGAAGCAGGATATCGCTTCACTGGCCGTGATCGGACCGATGGCCGACGAGGCCGTGGAGCAGCTCGGCACCTGGATCTTCGACGGCGACCCGGCACGCAGCGTCACCCCTCTCCGGGCGCTGCACGGGTACCTCGGGCCGGACGTCGAGGTGCGCTACGAGCGGGCCCTCGAGACCACGCGCAGCCGGAGCGACGAAGGGTTCCCGGCGGCCCTCGAAGCGGCCCGTTCCTCCGATGCGGTGGTGCTGTTTCTGGGGGAGGAGTCGATCCTCTCGGGCGAAGCGCACAGCCGCGCCGACATCCGGCTGCCGGGCATCCAGGAGCGGCTGATTTCCGAGCTGTCGGCGACCGGGAAGCCGATCGTGCTCGTGGTGCTGGCGGGTCGACCTCTCGCCCTCGAGGCCGTGGTGGACGACGTGGACGCCATCCTTTACGCCTGGCACCCGGGCAGCATGGCCGGTCCTGCGATCGTGGACGTCCTGTTCGGGGAGGAGTCTCCCTCGGGAAAACTGCCGGTGACGTTCCCGCGGGTCACCGGCCAGATCCCGATCTACTATGCCCACAAGAACACGGGAAAACCGCCCACGCCCGAGACCGTGGTCCACATCGACGACATTCCTCGTGACGCCGAACAGCTCTCAGCCGGCGGCAGCTCGTTTCACCTCGACGCCGGGCACACGCCCCTGTGGCCGTTCGGGCACGGCCTCTCCTACACGGAGTTCGCGTACTCGAACCTCCGATTGAGCCGCGATGTCATTGATTTGGGCGATTCGCTGACGATAGAGGTGGACGTCGCGAACGTCGGTGAGCGAGCGGCGGAGGAGGTGACACAGCTGTACGTCCGCGACCCGGTGGCGAGCGTCACCCGACCCGTGCGCGAGCTCAAGGGGTTTCGTAGAGTCCGGCTCGCGCCCGGCGAGACCCGGACCGTGAGTTTCGAGCTTCACACTGACGACCTGGCCTTCCACGGCCGCGACATGCGACGCAGAACCGAACCGGGCCGCTTCCACCTCTGGATTGGCGGAAGCTCGACGGCCCACCTGAGAGCCGAATTCGAGATCAGTCACCCCTCGAAGGAATGACGGAGAACATGATGGCACCGCTCGGCACATCCGAGATTCGTGAGAAGGTCGAATTGCTGCTGGCACGCATGAGCCTCGATCAGAAGATCGGCCAGATGACCCAGGGCGAACGGGCGTTCGTCACTCCGGCGGATGTGCGGGAGTATCACCTCGGTTCGGTGCTGAGCGGCGGCGGCTCCTGTCCGGGCGAGAATCTGCCCGCCGACTGGGCGGCGATGAACGATGCCTACTGGGCGGCGTCGCTGCAGGAAGACGAAGACCACCTGCCGATTCCGCTTCTGTACGGGGTCGACGCGATCCACGGGAACGCCAACGTGCGAGGGGCGACGGTCTTTCCCCACAACATCGGTCTCGGAGCCACCCGGGATCCGGACCTGCTCGAGCGGATCGCGCGGGTCACGGCCCGGGAGGTGCTCGCCACCGGGGTGGACTGGACCTTCGCGCCCACCCTGGCGGTGGCACGAAACGACCGCTGGGGCCGGACCTACGAGAGCTATTCCGAGGATCCCGAGCTGGTCGGCGCCTACGCGGGTCGTTTCACGACCGGGCTGCAGGCCGATTCGGGAGCGGACGGCGTGGTGGCGTGTGCCAAGCACTGGGTCGGAGACGGAGGCACCCGTGGCGGGGTGGACCAGGGCGACGCGCAGCTGTCGCGAGAGGAGCTGGAGCGCCTGCACATCGCGCCCTACCGGGAGGCGATCGCCGCGGGCGTGCTGACCGTGATGGCCTCCCTCAGCAGCTGGAACGGAGAGAAGTGCCACGGGCACAGGGCCCTGCTCACCGAGGTGCTCAAGGGCGAGCTCGGATTCCAGGGGTTCGTCGTGTCGGACTGGGACGGTACGGACCAGATCGATCCGGACTACGCCGTGGCGATCGAGCGCGCCGTGAATGCGGGCATCGACATGTTCATGGTGCCCGAGAAGTGGAAGGAGTTCATCTCTCACCTGAAGGGGCACGTGGCGAGCGGCGCCGTGCCGATCGAGCGGATCGACGATGCGGTGCGCCGGATTCTGACCGTGAAGTTCGCGTACGGGCTGTTCCACCGGCCGAGGCCCGCGGAGCGTCCGTGGTCGAACGATCCGGCCTTCGGGTCGGAGCAGCACCGTCAGGTGGCCCGCGAAGCGGTCCGAAAGTCGCTGGTGCTGCTCAAGCACGAGGACGGAGTGCTGCCGCTGGACCGATCGAAGCGGATCCTGGTCGCGGGTCGGAATGCCGACAACCGCGGACACCAGTGCGGCGGCTTCACCGTGGCCTGGCAGGGCACCTCCGGCAACGGGTCGATCGAGGGTGGGACCTCGATCTGGGAGGGGATCCGCGAAGTGGCCCCCGACGCGGTCCTGAGCCTCGAAGGCTCGGCGGCGCGGCGTGGGGAATTCGACGTCGCAGTAGTGGTGATCGGAGAGCGACCGTATGCCGAGGGCATGGGCGACATCCGTCCCGCGGGCGGGCCGGTCGCCCCGGGATCTCAAATCCCTCTCGAGACTGCCGATCTCGACCCGTACGGCAGTACCCTCGAGCTGGCCTCGCTTCACCCGGAGGACCT
>JAMJQL010000062.1 GCA_023554245.1 Gemmatimonadota bacterium | reverse complement strand
CTACATCGAGCTTCACCCGGATGAGTTCCCCGACTGGGTGCGACCCGATTTCACGGGCATCGACGTGTCGGCGCGGTGGGCCGAGGAGGAGGTCCAGCCGGCGGTGCGGCGATTCCTCGCCGCGCTCGAGCGGCGTGAGACCGCCGAGCGTGATTCCCTGGGTGGTGCGGAAGACGGCTCCAACGCCTGGTCCCTGGCACCGGAGCGAACGACCTCCGGAAACGCCGTCCTGCTGCGCAACCCCCACCTCAACTGGCGGGCCGGCTACTACGAGGCGCACCTGCGAGTGCCGGGCACATTCGACTTCTACGGAGATTTCCGGGTCGGGTATCCGCTCTATTTCAATGGCGGGTTCAACGCGAATCTCGGCTGGGCGACGACCAACAACGGTCCGGACATCGAAGAGATCTACTCACTGGCTGTAGAGCCCGGGCAACCCGACCGCTATCGACTCGACGGTGCCTTACATCCGCTCGACCGGGAGACCGTCACGGTCGAGTTCATGGACGATTCCGGCGCGATCGCCAGCGAGAGTCGTGATTTTTTCTCCACCTCGATCGGTCCTGTGATCCATCGCACCGACTCCCTGATCTACGTCGTACGGTCCGCCGAACAGGGCCAGTTCCGTTACGCCGAGCAGTTTCTGAAGATGATGCGGGCGAGGAACCTCGAGGAGTGGAAGGAGGCGATGCGGATTCGGGCCCAGGTGGTGTCGAATTTCACCTACGCCGACCGGGACGGGAACATCTTCTACGTGTGGAACGCCACGATCCCGACCCGTCCCCTGCCCTCGGGTCACGACACGCTCGAGGTGGAGGCCGTCTCCTCGGCCGACGTGTGGAGCGAGCTGGTTCCCTGGGACTCGCTGCCGCAGCTCCGGAACCCGGTCGGTGGCTACACGCACAACGAGAACGATCCGTTCCACTTCACCAACCTGAACGAGATCTTCGACCCGGCGGACTGGCCCGCGTATTTCCCCGAGCCTCGCATGCGTCTGAGGAGCCAGCTCGGAGTATCGCTGATCGATGGCGACGATCGACTGAGCCTCGAAGAGGTCGTCCGGCGCAAGCACGACATGCGGATGCTGATGGCGTTCCGGGTCAAGGACGATCTGCTGCGGGCGGTGCGTGAGGCCGATCCGGCGGCGCTGTTGACGGCCGCTAATCAGGGGGCTGCGGACGCTGTGGAGCAGTTTGCCGCGCGGGGGGGAGCGGTTCCCGCGGCGACGTCAACCGACCTCGAGGAGATTACCGCGGCCGCCGATCTGCTCGGCCAGTGGGACAACACCACTGCCCCCGACAGCCGGGGCGGCGTGCTGTTCAAGGTCTGGTACTACCGCTACTTCGATCTCGCGATACCGGAGGAGGACGATCGCCCGTTCAACGACCGGTTCAATGCCCTGTTCGAAGAGCCGTGGAATGCCGAGCGGCCCACCGACACCCCTAGCGGGCTCGCCGACCCCGAAGCCGCGGCCCTCGCGTTCGCCGGCGCGGTAGCCGAGACGAAGGGACTGTTCGGAAGCTGGGATGTGCCCTGGGGCGAGGTCCACCGGTACCGGCTCGGAGATCTCGACCTTCCCGCCAACGGCTGCTCGGGCACCCTCGGCTGCTTCCGCGTCACGTACTACGATGAGGACGACGGTGGAAAGCAGGTGACGTACAGTGGCGACGGCTGGGTGCTGGCGGTCGAATTCGGTGAAGTTCCGAAAGCCTACTCGGTTCTGGCCTACGGGCAGAGCTCTCGCCCGGACTCACCTCACCTGACCGATCAGCTCGAGATGTTCGCTCGCTGCGAGATGAAACGCGTGGCCTGGACCGAGGCCGAAATCGAACGCGACCTCGTACGAAGCTACAGACCCGGTATCGAACGCCGGGCCGGCGCGGCGAAGCCAGGTGCGGCTTCAGGCAGCGGGGATTGAAGCTGTGACCCCACCCCTGCTGCAGGACCCGATGGCGGTTCTCGCCTACCTCGCGGCGGTACTGGCCGCGATCTTCTGGCTCAGCGAGCGACCGCGGCTCGAGCCGGTGTTCCGGTACCTGCCGCCGGTGATCTTCGCCTACTTCGTGCCGACCATTTCGACGACGCTCGGGATTCTCCCCGCCACCTCGCCCGTCTACGAATGGATGACGCGGTACCTGCTTCCGATGGCCCTGCTCCTCCTGATGATCACCGTCGACGTCCGGAGTATTCTCAAGCTCGGAAAGACGGCCGGCGCCATGGTCGTCGCCGGATCCGTGGGAATCGTGCTGGGCGCACAGGTCGCCTACCTGGTGTTCGGCCGCTGGCTTCCGGACGAGGCCTGGACGGGCTTCGCGGCACTGAGTGGCAGCTGGATCGGGGGCACCGCCAACATGGTGGCGATCGCCGAGAGCGTAGGCACGCCCGAGGAGATCTTCGCCCCCGTGATCGTCGTGGACACGGTCGTAGGCTACGGCTGGATGGGTGTCCTCCTTCTGTTCAGCGCCTTCCAGCCGAAGTTCGACCGGTGGCTGAACGCCGACCTGTCGGCGATCGAGGACACGAACCGGCGGCTCGCCGAGATCGAGGCGGTGCGCCACCCCTCGACGATCGCCGACCTGGCCGTCATCCTCGGCCTCGGTCTGTCGGGCGCGATCGTCTCGGTGATCCTCGGCCAGAAGATGCCCACGCTCGGTGATCCGACGATCATCAGCCATACCACGTGGGCGGTGCTGATCGTGGTCACCGGCGGACTGCTGCTCAGCTTCACTCCGGTACGCAAGCTGGAGGAGGTCGGCGCGTCTCGTATGGGCTACGTCGCTCTCTACCTGATGCTCACGGGCATCGGAGCCCAGGGCGATCTGCGCGCCGTGCTCGACGCGCCCGCCTTCTTCCTCGCCGGGGTGTTGTGGATCGCGATTCACGCCCTGGTGCTGATCGTCGCTGCGCGGCTTCTACGGGCGCCGTCCTTCTTCATCGCGACCGGAAGCATGGCCAACATCGGCGGCGTCGGAACCGCTCCGATCGTGGCCGGCATCTATCATCCGGCCATGGCCCCCGTCGGCCTGCTGATGGCCGTGGCGGGCTACATCCTGGGGATCTACGCGGGGCTCGGTTCCGCGTGGATGCTGGGGGTGCTCTCGGGGCTGTAGCAACGCGGCGACGGCGGCCCCACTGCGGCCCGATCCCGCAACTCCGTCGTCAGTCCGAGGTCGGGTCGTGAACGAGACCCGTGAACAGGATCGTGCCCGATAGCCGCTCGCGGATCACGAACAGGAAGGGCCGGTCGGCGGTAAATCCGAGCTGTGCCGACGTGGGTTTGATGG
>JAMJQL010000061.1 GCA_023554245.1 Gemmatimonadota bacterium | reverse complement strand
CACGACCACGCGGTCGCCTGCGGACCACGCCGTCACACCCGGCCCTACCTCCTCGACGACGCCCGCCACGTCTGACCCGCCAATGTGAGGCAGTTCGAGCTCGAGACCGGGAATGCCCCTGCGAACCCAGAGGTCGAGGTGGTTCAGAGCGACGGCGCGGACTCCGACGATCACGGTGCCGGCCGCAGCTACCGGTTCCGGAGCCTCGCCGACTTCCAACACGTCCGCTCCTCCGTGCCTGCGGAAGAAGGCAGCCTTCATCGTCCATTTCCCCGGTACTTCGTAGAACTGATCCCGGCCCGCGACCGCACAGGCCGGCGGCATCTGGCAATCGAGCCGGAACAAACTAGATGGACCGGGTGTCCATCGCAGCACGTCCCGCGTGGGCGGTACTTGAAACTCGTTCTCAACTGGCGTACGTTGTCGGCCCTTATCGAGAATCGTTCTTGATTGGCTGGTCCAGTCCGGACCGGGCGAAGAACCCACAGGAGCATGAGCGGAATGTCTGAAAAGCTTCTCGAGATCCGGAACCTCCACGCTCGCGTCGAGGATGGCGGCACCGAAATCCTGCGCGGCGTGGACCTCGAGATCCGACCCGGTGAGATGCACGCACTGATGGGCCCCAACGGCTCCGGCAAGAGCACCCTGGCGAAGGTCGTGGCGGGACATCCGGGTTACGAGGTAACCGAGGGCGACGTGCTGCTCGACGGAGAGAGCATCCTCGAGCTCGAGCCCGATGAGCGCAGCCGGGCAGGACTCTTTCTCGCGTTCCAGTACCCAGCCGAGATTCCGGGCGTTTCAATCGCCAACTTCCTGCGCACGTCGTTGAACGCCCGCAGGAGCGAAGAAGAGGGCGACATGGACGTATTCGCCTTCCAGAAGCTCCTGAACGAGAAGCTGGAGCTTCTGAAGGTGCAGCCGACCTTCGCGGCACGATACGTCAACGACGGATTCAGCGGCGGAGAGAAGAAGCGCAACGAGATCCTCCAGATGGCCGTTCTTCAGCCCACCCTGGCGCTGATGGATGAGACCGACAGCGGGCTCGACATCGACGCGCTGCGGATCGTATCGGAGGGTGTGAACACGCTTCGAGAGCAGGATGGAGGCATGGGCGTGCTCCTGATCACGCACTACAAGCGGATCCTGGGCTACCTGCAGCCGGACCACGTGCACGTGATGCTCAATGGACGCATAGCCCATTCGGGCGGCCCCGAGCTGGCCGATCAACTGGAAGAGATGGGATACGACTGGCTGCACGAGCCGGAGCCGCAGCCCGTTTGATGACCGGTCCCCGCATGCCGCCTGGCAGCGGACGGGGACGCGCGAAGCCGACACGAGCGGCAGAGGGAGATCAGACACGATGCCGGAGAACGAGACCGTACAGGACCTCGGGCTCGACGAATACAAGTACGACTTCGTCACCGCAGAGAAGCCGCTGTTCAAGGCGGAGAAGGGGCTGTCGGAGGAGATCGTCCGGCAGATTTCAGCGCACAAGGAGGAGCCCGAGTGGATGCTCGAGTTCCGCCTCAAGGCGCTCGAGACTTACTACTCCAAGCCGATGCCCGACTGGGGCGGCGACGTGTCGTCACTCGACCTGGACGAGATCTACTTCTATCTGAAGCCGCAGGACCGGATGGAGCGCTCCTGGGACGACGTCCCCGAGAACATCAAGGAGACGTTCGAGCGACTCGGGATTCCGGAGGCCGAGCGGAAGATCCTGGCCGGAGTCGGCGCGCAGTTCGAGTCGGAGATGGTCTACCACTCGCTGAAGGAAGAGTGGGAGGAGCAGGGCATCATCTTCGAGTCGATCGAGGACGGCCTGAAGAAGTACCCGGAGATCTTCCGCGAGTACTTCGCCACGGTCGTGCCCCCGCAGGACAACAAGTTCGCGGCGCTCAACTCGGCCGTGTGGTCGGGCGGATCGTTCGTCTACATTCCGGCCGGCGTGAAGGTCGAGATCCCCTTGCAGGCCTACTTCCGGGTCAACGCCGAGCAGATGGGGCAGTTCGAGCGCACGCTGATCATCTGCGAGGAGGGTGCGCAGGCGCACTACATCGAGGGCTGCACCGCGCCGATGTACTCCACCGACTCGTTCCACTCCGGCGTGATCGAGATCGTGGTGAAGAAGGACGCACGATTCCGCTACACCACGATCCAGAACTGGTCCACGAACATGTACAATCTCGTGACCCAGCGGGCGCTGGTGCACGAGCGGGCGACGATGGAGTGGGTGGACGGCAACCTGGGCTCGAAGCTGACGATGAAGTATCCCTCCTGCTACCTGGTCGGAGAGGAAGCGCACGGGGAGATTCTTTCGATCGCCTACGCGGCGGACGGTCAGCACCAGGACACCGGTGGTAAGGTGGTCCATGCCGCGCCCCGCACGACCTCGCAGATCGTCTCGAAGTCGATCTCGAAGGGGACGGGCCGGTCCTCCTACCGGGGACTGTGCAAGGTGTACGAGGGTGCCGTGGACGCGAAGTCGAACGTCGAGTGCGACGCGCTCCTGCTCAACGACACCTCGCGCACGGACACCTACCCGTACATCGAGATCGACGAGAACCGGTCGACGATCGGGCACGAGGCCTCCGTCTCGAAGGTGGGAGAAGAGCAGCTGTTCTATCTGATGAGCAGGGGGCTGTCCGAAGAACAGGCGATGACGATGGTGGTGCGCGGGTTCATCGAGCCGATCGCGAAGGAATTGCCCCTGGAGTACGCGATCGAGCTGAACCGGCTGATCGAGCTGGAGATGGAAGGCAGCGTCGGCTGACCGGTCGGGCACGTGCGAGGCACATTCACCGTTGGGGAATATGAACACGGGAGCGGGAAGTTGTCCGAGGGAACGACTTTGACGGAGCCGGGCGCGGAGATCGACGCCGGAAGCTCCTTCGAACGCTGGCTGGACGGCCGTACAGAACCGGAACTGCTGGCGACGCGACGCCGAGAAGCGTGGGCGGAGTGGCTGGCCGAGGAGATGCCGACGCGCCGTTCGGAGGAATGGCGGTACACGGATCTCAGAGATCTGAATCCGGAGTCCTACGCCCCCGTTGGCGAGGGCGTGGAACGCGCCCGGTCGCGGGAAGACCTTCCGTCATCCGTGCGCGAGGTGCTGGATGGTGATCAGAAACGGAGCGCCGTTCTTGTCCGGCACAACGGGGCTGTCGAGCACCTCAGGGTCGACGAGGAACTGACGCGACTCGGAGTCGTGTACGGTCCCATAGAGGAGATCGCCGCCAGCCGTCCCGAGCTGATCGAAGAGTTCCTGTTCCGCAGCGACGTCGCGGCGCACGAACGGAAGCTCTGGGCTCTCCACGGGGCGATGCTCTCGGGTGGGTACATCCTTTACGTTCCCAGGAATGTCGCGCTCCCGCACCCGGTGCATGCTCTGCGTTACATGGACGAGGAGGGTGCGCTGCTCTCGACACACTCCCTGATCATCGCGGAGCGCGGTGCGGAGATCACCTGTATCGACGAATACCTGTCGCCGGACCTGGCAGCCGGATCCCTGAGCCTCAACGGCGTAGAGATCTTCGGTTCCGAGAATGCCGTGGTCCGCTACCTCTCGCTGCAGCACTTCGGCGCCGGCGTGCGCCACTTCAGCATGCAACATGTCAACACGGGCCGGGACAGTACCCTGAACGTGTGCAACGTCACCCTCGGGGCCGATCTCTCCCGGTGTGATGTGTCCAGCCACCTGCTGGGGCCTGGCTCGGACAGCGAGATGCTGGCGCTGTGGTTCGGCGATCGCAGTCAGCACTTCGATCATCACACGCTGCAGAATCACGCGGCGCCCCACGCCCGCAGCGACCTTCTGTTCAAGGGCGCTCTGGCGGGTGAGGCGAAGAGCGTGTTCCGGGGAATGATCCGGGTGGCCAAGGACGCCCAGCTGACGGACGCCTACCAGACGAACCGCAACCTCATGCTCAGCGAGGATGCGGAGGCGGTTACGCTGCCCAGCCTCGAGATCGAGGCCGACGACGTGAAGTGCTCGCACGGAGCGACGATCGGCCAGGTGGACGAGGCGCAGCTGTTCTACCTGATGAGCCGGGGACTGACCCGCGGCGACGCGGAGCGCCTGCTGGTGCTCGGTTTCTTCGACGAGGTGCTCGGCCGGGTGCCGCTCGAGGGAGTGCGCGACCGGGTCCGCGCCGCGATCGAGCGTAAGATCGGGCTGGCGACATGAGCGGATTCGTGACGGTCGCGCGGTTGGCCGAGGTTCCCGAGAACGGCCTGGTGCCCATGGAGGTCGAGGGTGTGAAGATCGTTCTCGCGAACTCGGGTGGTCAGATCCACGCCTTGCACGACGAATGCTCTCACGAGGAGTTTCCCCTCTCGGATGGCGAGATCGAGGGAAACCAGGTCACCTGCCTGCTGCACGGGGCACGGTTCGACCTCGAGACCGGGGCCGCGAAGGCGCTGCCCGCGGTGAAGCCGGTCAGGGTCTACGAGTGTCGGGTCGAAGGGGACGAGATCCAGGTCAAACTGGACTGAGAGGCTGCGTGGCGGGAAGATGACCGCGAAAGCGCTGGATGTGGAGAGGATCCGGAACGACTTTCCGATCCTGAATCGTAAGATCCACGGTCAGCCCCTGGCCTACCTCGACAACGCCGCCAGCTCCCAGAAGCCGGCAGCCGTGATCGCGGCCGTCTCCGGCTATTTCCTGAACTCCCATGCGAACGTCCATCGCGGCGCCCACCAGCTGAGTGTGGAAGCCACGGACGCCTACGAATCGGCGCGCGCGGTGGTGGCCGATTTCATCGGTGGACGCACGAAGGAACTGATCTTCACGCGTGGCACCACCGAATCGATCAACCTGGTGGCGAACAGCTGGGGTGCGGCACACCTGGCGGAGGGCGACGAGGTTCTTCTGACCCTGATGGAGCACCATTCCAACCTGGTGCCCTGGCAGCTCGTCGCCGCCCGCGCGGGCGCACGTCTGAAATTCGTCGGGCTCACGCCGGACGGTCGGCTGGATCTCGAGGACCTCGCCGCGAAGCTGGGTCCTCGCACCCGAATCGTAGCGCTCACGCATGTATCGAACACTCTGGGTGTCGTGAATCCCGTGGCGGAAGTCGCGCGCCTTGCCCACGAAGCCGGCGCTCTCTGCCTCGTGGATGGCGCCCAGGCAGCACCGCACCTGCTCGTGGACGTGGTCGACATAGGCTGCGATTTCTACGCGTTCAGCGGTCACAAGATGTGCGGCCCCACCGGCATCGGGGCGTTGTGGGGAAAGAAGGAGCTGCTCGACGCGATGCCCCCGTGGCAGGGTGGCGGCGAGATGATTTCGGAGGTCCAGCTGGAACACTCCACGTGGGCCGCCGTGCCGCACAAGTTCGAAGCGGGAACGCCGAGCGTAGGTGATGCCGTGGGCCTCGGGGCCGCGGTCCGCTACCTGTCGCAGGTGGGCCTCGAGGCGATCCATTCGCACGAGATCGAGCTCACCGAGTATGCCCTGGAGCGGCTGACCGAGCTGGAGGGGTTCGAGCTGTTCGGGCCACGTGAGGACCGGGTGGGCGTGATCTCGTTCCGGTTCGGCGACATTCACGCCCACGACCTGGCCACCATCCTGGACGCGCGGGGCATCGCCATTCGCGCCGGTCACCACTGCAATCAGCCGCTGATGCGGCACCTGGGGGTGGATGCGACGGCGCGCGCCAGTCTCTACCTTTACAACACTCGCGCCGAAATCGACGCGCTGGTGGAGGGACTGATCGCCGCGAAGACGCTGTTCGGCGGGTTCGCCTGAACTCGTCCGGGCATTTCGGTCTGCCTCCCTGCGCTCGCACCCTGCAACCCGGACATCCCGGCCGATGAATGACCACCAAATGCCTGGAGCGGGCCACGACACCGAGGTCCAGCTCCAGCAGCTGTACCAGGAGGTGATCCTCGATCACTACCGGAAGCCGCGAAACAAGGGAGTGATCGCGGCGTCCACCCATCAGTTGACGCTCAACAACCCGCTCTGCGGAGACGTCGTCGAACTTCAGCTGGTGGTGCGGGACGGGAAGATCGTGGACGCGGCGTTCGAGGGCAGCGGCTGCTCGATCAGTCAGGCCTCGGCCTCGATGATGACCGAGCGGCTCAAGGGCCGTCGGGTGGCCGATGCGCTGGAGCTGGACGCGACCTTCACGCGCATGCTGCACGGAGACGAGGCGGCGGCCTCGGACGAGGACCTCGGAGACCTGCGGGCCCTGGCCGGCGTCTCGCGGTTTCCCGTTCGCATCAAGTGCGCCCTGCTCGCCTGGAACTGTCTCGAAGAGCTGCTCGAAGCCCCCGCGTGATTTCTTGCTGATCGGACGGGTCCTCCAGGGAGTCGGCGGCGTCTACAGAGTGTACGTGGATGGCGCGGAGCTCGAGTGCAGCCTGCGCGGCCGCATCAAGCAGGGCGAAGGATCCATCGCCGTCGGCGACCGGGTGGAGATCGAGCGGCAGGAGGATGGCAGCTGCCGGATCGAGCAGGTGCTTCCCCGCGAGGGACAGCTGTCGCGGCGCTCGTTCGCGAAACGCCGCGAGCAGGTGCTGGCGGCCAACGTGGACCAGCTCGCCGCCGTCGTCGCCCTCGCGCGTCCCGAGCCCGATCTCTTCCTGCTCGACCGCCTGCTGGCCGTCGCCGAGCTCAACCACCTGGATGCCTTCATCGTGCTCAACAAGGTGGACCTGGAGGCCGAGGCGGCAGTCGGCGCCGGAGAGCGCGGCACGGATCTCCCGGATCTGCTGCGTCCCTACGCGGAGGCCGGCTACGAGATCGTCCGCACCAGCGTGAAGTCGGGCACCGGCATCGATTCGCTGCGCGAGCGGCTGCATGACCGGATCACGGTGTTCGCCGGGGCGAGCGGAGTGGGCAAATCCAGTCTCCTGAACGCCCTCGTTCCGGACCTGGGGCTCAGGGTCGGGACCGTCGGCGCCCGCTCGGGACGGGGCCGGCATACCACGACCGCCGGTCAGTTGATCCCGCTGGGCGACGGCTCGTTCCTCGCGGACACGCCGGGCGTTCAGAACTTCGAGCCGGCGGCGCTGGAGCCGGGTGAACTGTCGTGCGTGTTCCGGGAATTCCGGCCGTTTCTCGACCATTGCCGGTTCGCCGATTGTCGTCACCGGGACGAGCCCGGCTGTGCCGTTCGAGAGGCGGTGGCACAGGGCGGGCTCAGCGAGCGACGGCACGAGAGCTATCTCGCGCTGCTCGAGTCGGCGGAACGGGCGGCGCGGCCGTGGGACCGCCAAGGACCGGGCTGAGCGCGTGTCCGCCGTACGGACCGGGCCGGAGAATGCCTGGAGCGATTTCCCCGACCTGGTTCGGCGGGCGCTGCATCGCGTCCCGGCGATCCGCCTGCCCGACGAGGAGTGTGAGCGGCGCGCGGCCGTGACCCTCCTGCTTTCGCCGGACCCCGACGCGGCAGGAAGCGGCCCGGCTCCGAACAGCATTCTGGACGACTCCGTCTCGGCCCTGTTTGTCCTGCGGGCTTCCCACGACGGCGATCCCTGGTCCGGGCAGGTCGGCCTTCCCGGTGGCCGCGTCGAGGACGGAGACGCGGACCTGATCGACACGGCCCGTCGCGAGACGTTCGAGGAGACCGCGGTGGATCTCGGCCGCGAGGCCTTTCTCGGACGTCTGCACGAGCTGCACCCACGCAGCGTCCACCTCCCCTCGATCGGGGTGGCCCCGTTCGTGGCCTGGCTACCGGACCGGCCCACGATCCGCGAGAATCACGAGCTGGCCGGTCACATCTGGGTGCCGCTGCGCACACTCATCGCGCCGGAGAATCGTTCGACGCTGATACTCGCGGATCGCCCCGATCGGGAGTTTCAGACGATCGAGCATGCAGGCGCGGTGATCTGGGGACTCACGCACGCGGCCGTTCAGGATTTCCTGTCTCGTGTCGCGCCACCGCAGTAGCGGGAGGTAAGGACAGGCTCTCCGCAGGTCGCCGGACGTCCCTCGCATCGAACGGAACCGCACTTGTCGTCGGCTAGAAGCCTCCAATCACATCGGAATCGGTCCGTACTGGATACATGAGGGATTCCGCTTCGTCCCGCAGTCGACCACTACAGTCGTGGTATCCGACACTGTTTCCTCGACCTCGACAATTACAGTGGTAGTTCCTGCGGAGTAGCCCTCGATGGTTACGGTTCGACCACCACCGACAATGCGTGCAATGTTCGTGTTACCGATCGTCCAATCGTAGTCGTACAAACCGTTTGGATCGGCGGGCGTGGTCACTGCCGTAAGATCCTGGTACAACGTGCTGTCATTGTCATCGGTAAGGACTAAAGAGTCAGGCAACGTGACAGATGTTGGCACGGGGTCAGTGACAAGCACGGTATCCGACGCCTGCCCCCAAGGCCACACTGCGTAGCCTGTCGAGTCGTCGACGGTTACTCTGACGACGAGAGTCTCATCGGAGGCGCCGGCCTTGACGTCGACGTACATACTGTCGCCGTGCGCTGGGCTGACATACATGCCGCCGTCCTTCCACCAAGTCTTCAGTGCCTCATCTGCAGAACTCTCATAGACACCGTTCCACTGTGTTAGAGACGCGGTGAATGTGACGGTATCATATCGAAGAACGTTTGCTCCTGAGGCCGTCAGGGCGACATTTACGATCAGGGAGTTCTCGTAGAAGTCGGTAGGCGGGCTTGGTCGGAGTTCAAAAAGGGCATAGACCCACTGTTCGTCCCACCTACACAGCTGGGACGGATAACCGCTGTTTTTGTTGTATGAATAGTGGGGCCAGATGCACTTCAAGTACGTCAGGTCAGTGGTGTCAAGATTAACGTTGGCGAGAGGTACTGCGCCGACCTCCTCGCCGAATTCATGCATGACCAACCCAGCCAGTTTGCTCGTGAGCTGCCCACCACTGGTGCCGCAGTCGGTTGCAGATGATGAGAACCGTTCAAGCGTGATCACGCCGCCTGAGGCACCCCCGCAGTAGTACTCGTCCGAGTCATCACCATCGAACATGACTTGAATGTCACCAGTTTGACCGTAAACGACACTGAACTCGGGTAGTCCGTCGTTGGCGTGGTCGAACAGAACCGCCAGACTGTCAAAAGCCTGTTCAACTGCGGTCTCTTCGGCCTGAGTGACAGGGTCACTCCCGGAAGTAGCGTCGATACTGACAGTGTAGGTGGAGTCAAGTAGGTATGTCGACCCACTTGGCACCATGGTAAACGTGACCCTGTCCGGCGGAGGAGTTGTAGTAACACTGGTTGGCGGGTCGGCATCTGGAGTGCATGCCGACAAGAGGATGAGAACAGCTAGGGCCGTGGTTGCTGAGCGCACATCCGCCTCCCTTCGTGAGATGAACACTAAAAGGTCAACGGGGCGCAGCATGGAACAATACGCGCACACATCGCCTAGATCAACGCTGCGTGCATCTACCGCTTCCCCCACAGATTAACGCTCACCGTTGCCGCCCTGTAGGCGGCGCGTCGAGCTTTTGTCGGCATGCCCCAGGATGGCACCTACAGCTCAGTTCGTGCGGCCTCACGTCTCCGGGAGTCGCGTCGAGCTGACAGTTAGATATTGTGAGGTAAGACCACCAAGTCAGACCCGAGATACGTATTCGTTGAGGGTGTGATTCTTGCTTGTAGAAACTTTCCTCGCGGTTGTCAGGCTGAGGACGTTAGATTTGTGCTCTGGGCGGCCTTCTTCTCATGTGGTCGGCCCTTGCGAGTAAGTAGGCAGACCGCCAATGACCAAGGAGGTGCGGCTTGCGAAAGCTTCGCAGAGGGTTCTTTCCTGCCTTTGTCTCCACATTGCTTGTCGCGACATGTGATGGAGAACCCACCACGGGCCCTTCCACAGGTTCGATCACGGTCAGCCTGAGCGTGACAGGGGAGGATGCGCCTGCCGCATTCACGGTGGCGGTAGACGACGGCGAAGTTCGCACCATTCAGGCGGACGGGTCTGTCACATTCTCCGACCTGCCGCATGGGCAACACAGTGTTCTTGTCTCGGGCATACCGTCAAACTGCACTGCCACAACAGAAAACCCGGCTGTCGTGTCGTTGGCAGGTGGGGAGACATCAACGGTTGACATGTCTATTGGCTGCGCTGCCAACGTTGGGTCGATCGAGATCTCGGTATGGACGAATGGGGTTGATCTCGACCCGGATGGCTATGTGATCACAGTACCCGGAGTCGATTCACAACCTCTGCCGGCAACTGGGTCTGTCACCCTCGGCGGCGTAGCGGTCGGAGCAAACACGGTCACGGTCACCGATGTGGCACAGAACTGTGAGGTGCGGGAAGGAGAATCATTCGAAGTCGTCGTCGCCTACGGCGAGACCGCGACTAAGGGCCTGAGCGTCTCGTGCTACGTCAGCCAGTCACGGATAGTGTTCTCTGGCGACCGTTCTGGGCTCGTCGGAATCTACGCCACTGATTCCGATGGAAACGAGATCACACAGCTCCACGCGTATCGCGGCTACCTGGGTCATCCCGTGTGGTCTCCCGACGGAAAACGAATCGCATTCATTAGCGGTGACGGGACAACCGCCGAGATCCGCATGTTTCGGCCGGACGGAACGGATGCCGGGCCGATTATGCGCCAAGCGGGCAACTTCTATGATCTGTCCTGGTCACCGGATGGAAGCAAGCTCGCGTTCGTATGGGAAACGGCCGGTGCCCCGGGCTTTGATGAAACCGAGATCGCTGTCGTGAACGCCGATCTTACCGGGCTCGTCAACCTCTCGAACAACCCGGGCGGAAACGACTGGTGGCCCGCGTGGTCTCCGGACGGCAGCCAGATCTACTTCGAATACTTCGGGCATGGACCGGCCGTGGTCAATCCGGACGGGTCAGGGCTTACACTCCTTACGCTTGAGGAGGCGGCCGCCTTGGACCCCCACTGGCTTCCGGAGAATCTCGAGACGATTCCGGATGGTTTCGTTGGCCCCGTCTGGTCGCCGGACTGGACCCGTCTCGCGATGACCTCCGTTGTGGGTTCGGACTTATATGTGATGAACGCCGATGGGTCTGGCCTGAGGCTCGTTGCGGACCGACTGCACGCCAGCAATGCCGACCCTAGCTGGTCACCGGACGGCGGGCAAATCGCCTTCCGGGACATGCCGGGAACGCAGTTCAACATCTTCGTCGTTGATGTTGCCGGTGGCAGTCCGACCCAACTCACGACCGCCGATTCAAACGATGGTGTTCCGGATTGGGGGCCGGAGCTCCGGTAAGTCCAGCTCTTTCGCGGTCCTGGCTCCACACCTAGACGCACCTGGAGTTGGCGCGGTGACATGTCCGACGGACGTCAGTAGTAGTCGCCGCGCAACTCAGGCGTTGGCCGTTAGACCTCTCTTCTCAACGGAATCAATTGCGTGACCCAGCCAGCCAAGAAGACACGCCGAGGCAAGACCACAGTACTCTTGAATTCGCCTGAGGCATTGAAGTGGTCCGAACCCATTGGCCGATTCAGTATGAAGTTTGGCGCGATTGAACTCATGTCTGAGTTGCCCCGGTTCAGTGGACACCTTCCGATATCTTTTCAGCTACCACATGGATTGGGGCGCTCCGGGCTGCCACCCATTCCCCTCGACTACCGCCTCTGCCCTCAGTCCACCCAGTCAGCGATGAACACGTTGGTCTCCCGCGGCAGCTCGTTGCCCCGGTTCGAAGCGAAGATCAGCTTCGTGCCGTCCGAGTTGAACATCGGAAAGCCGTCGAAGTCGCCGGTGTGCGTGATCTGCTCGAGGTTCGTCCCGTCCACGTCGATTGCCCACAGGTCGAACTCGCGGCCGTTGTCGCTGCCGAGGTTCGAAGAGAAGATCAGGCGGTCGCCCGACGGAAACAGGTAGGGGCCGAAGTTCGCAGCGCCGTTGTCCGTGATCTGGCGCTTGTTGCCGCCATCGGCGTCCATGATCCAGATGTCCAGCTGCGAGGGCCGGATCATGTCCTGGGCCAGTAGCCGCTCGTAGTCGGCGAGCTCGTCGCCCTCCGGGTGGGAAGCCCGGTAGATGATCTTCGTCCCGTCATAGGAAAAGAACGGCCCGCCGTCGTATCCGGGGGTGTCGGTCAGACGCGTCAGCTCCGAACCGTCGGTGCGCATCTTGTAGATGTCGAGGTCCCCCTCGCGCATCGAGGTGAACACGATCCACTCGCCGTCGCGGGACATCGTCGGCTCCGCGTCGTAGCGCGGATTGTCGGTGAGCCGGGTCAGGTTCGAGCCGTCCACATCGGACACGAACACGTCGTATCCCGGGAAGAGTCCCCAGACGTACCCCTGGGACATATCCGGATCGGGCGGGCACTCGTCACTGGCCAGATGGGTCGAGCCGTAGACGATCTTGTCGGTGCCGGGAATGAAGTAGCCGCAGGTGGTGCGACCCTTGCCCGTGCTCACCATGCGCAGCTCGCTTCCGTCCGGACGCATCACGTACTGCTGGTCGCAGTTGCCGTCCCGGGGCGTGGCCTGGAAGATGATCCACTCGTCATCGACCGACCAGTAGGCCTCGGCGTTCTGACCGGCATAGGTCAGCTGCCGCAGGTTCGTCAGGTGCACCTCGTCCGGGTGAATCAGCGAGTCGACCGCCCGGGACCCGGTCTCGAAACCCGGGTCCACCGCAGCGACCGTCTGGACCGGTGCCTCCATCCCGCCTGCGGATGCTTCGGCTTCCTGCTCCTCCTGGCCCCCGCAGGCCGCCAGGCCCGCGAGCAGGGTGAGCAAGAACGTCGCTCCAGCGCCCCCGGGCAGACCGGCTATTCCAATTCCTCGCGAATCGCGCAAAGGACTTCCTCCACTATCTCGTCCCAGGCCGTGTCATCCGTCCTGGTCACCGTGATGAAATTGTCGACCATGAACAGGGCCCTGACGCCCTGGATCCCGAACAGTCGCTCCGCCAGCGGGTCGCCCTCGGCATCCGCAGCCGAAAAGTAGCTGCGGCTGTCCTCTCCGAGACTGCCGCTTCCAAGCACGAACTTGGCCGCGCTCGGATTCGGCGTTCCCTCTACTTCAATGTTCAATCGGGACACGGAAGGTCGTCTCCTCGGTTACGGCGCACCGTCCGTCCTCGAACGGATGCGGCCGCAATGTATCCGCCGGGCTTCGCATGGCAAATCCGGGCAATTACGGATTGTTCAGCTCGTGAGTTCCTCGAGGGTCTCATCGAGCATGCGAACGGCGAGGCGGAGCAGGTCCCGGGAGATCGTCAGCGGCGGTGAGAGCGAGATGACATTTCCATGCGGCCCGCCCGGAAGCAGGATCCAGCCCTGGCGCAGCGCCGAAAGAGTCAGCCGTTCGGCCAGCGTCGGATCGGGGTCCGTCGAGCCGCGATCGAGCACCAGGTCGATCCCGATCATCAGCCCCCGTCCCCGGATCTCGCCGATCCGGGACTGGCGGCCGGCCAGCGAATCGAGCAGTCCCCGCAGGTACTCTCCCATTTCCTCCGCCCGGGCCGGCAGGTGCAATCTCTCGATCTCTCCAAGGGAGGCGATCGCGGCGGCACAGGCGAGCGGGTTCCCGAGGAATGTCGAGGTGTGCTTGGCTTCGCCGCTCGAGGCTGGCCAGGCCTCCATCACCTGTGCGGACCCCAGACAGGCGGCGATCGGCAGCGCTCCCGACAAAGCCTTGCCGATGCAGATCACGTCCGGCACTACTTCTTCGTGCTCGAATGCGAACATCCGGCCAGTTCGACCGAGGCCGGTATAGATCTCGTCGAACACGAGAACCAGGTCTCGCTCGCGGCAGATTCGGGCCAGGCCCGCGAGGAATCCCGGTGGAGGCACGACGTCGCCGCCTCTTCCCTGCACCGGCTCGACGATCACGCAGCCCACCGTCTCTCCGCCGGGGTCGGTCAGGATCCTCTCGACTGCGGCCAGCGAGGCCGCGACGGGGTCCGAGCAGCCCTCGATCCCGGATGCGGGCCGGAACGACTGCGGAAACGGCGCTCGAAACACGTGCCGGTTCAGCTGGTCCTCGAAGGGTACCCGGAACAGCTCCCGGTCGGTCACCGCGAGGGCGCCGTACGTGAGTCCGTGGTATGCGCCCGTGAACGCGATTACGCCCGGCTTTCCGGTGCGCAGACGCGCCGTCTTCAGTGCCGCTTCGATCGCTTCGGATCCCGAATTCGCCAGGATGCCGCGAGATTCGGACCAGGGAGAGAGCTTCGCGAGTCGCTCCAGCAGTCGGACCTTCAACTCGGGCGGGTGTACATCTCCCATGCCGTGCAGCAGGTGCGCGATCTGTCGGCGAAGGGCCTTGACGATTCTCGGATTCCGGTGCCCCGAACCTGCGACCGCGAATCCGGCCGAGAGATCCACGAACCGGTTCCCATCGGCGTCCCACACGTTGCTGCCGCGAGCCCGCCGCCAGAAGATGGGAAACTCGTCGGAAACGAAGGTGATGTTGCGGGACTCGACCGACCTCAGCCGCCGTGCCAGGGACCGCGAACGCGGGCCGGGAGGGTTAACCCGAATACGGGGAGGCAGGTTCGAATCGTGAGCGCTCATCGGCGCAAGCTGTACCGGCGTCCGAAGAGCGTCAACGAGGCGAGACTGCAATGCGAGACAATCGAGAGGAGATCCGATGGAACTGAGGGGGAAGACCGCCATGATCACGGGAGGCTCGAAGGGCCTGGGCGCGGCGCTCGCCAGGCGATTCGCGGCCGAGGGAGCCGCCGTTTCGATCTGCGCCCGCGATTCGGGCGAAATCGCGGCCGTGGTGTCGGAGATCGAATCGGCGGGCGGGCGAGCTCGGGGAACGGTCGCTGATGTAACCTCGCAGGCCGATCTGGACCTATGGCTCGAGGACACGCAGGCGGAGTTCGGTTCGATCGACATCTTCGTCAACAACGCTTCGATGCTGGGCCCGCGCGTGGCGATCGAGTCGTATCCGGAAGAAGCCTGGCGACAGGTGATCGACGTGAATCTGAATGGCGCCTTTCTCGCCGCGAAGACGGTGATTCCGGCACTGCGCGAACGAGGCGGCTCGATGATCCACGTCTCGTCGGGCGTCGGAGACCACGGAAGGCCGCTGTGGGGGGCCTATTGCGCCTCGAAGAACGCGCTGGAGGCGCTCTCCGAAATGCTCGCGGGAGAGCTCGATGAGTACGGTATCCGGTCCAATGCGGTCGATCCCGGATCGATGCGCACGGAAATGCGGGCAGCAGCTTACCCGGAAGAGGATCCCTCAGGGGTTCCGACTCCCGCCGAGGTCGCGGATATCTTCGTCTGGCTCGCCTCGGACCGGGCGCGTGACGTCACCGGCAGACGTTTCAGGGCGAAGGAGTTCGATCGGGAGTCGGTGTAGGACAGCCGCGTTCGAGCAGAACCGGCCGGCAGTCTACCAGTCGTAATTTTGGGACGGTTCCGCAACAACCCACGTTATTCCACAAGTGGACGGACTCCAGCGACTTAGCTGAGGAGTCCGTCCCACTCTCTCCTACGGCAAATCGAGCCAAACCGCTCGACAACCCTAACAATCCACTTACACCGAGCGTGTTCTGCCGGTGTGAATCCCCCGACTCGCCGCGTGGCTACTTCTGCGCCTGCGGCGGCTGCATCACAACCACAGGAGAGACCCGATGAATACGGTTGAGTTTTACGCCCAGGGCGTGGCCCGCATGGGCATCTGCGTTGACCGATGCGTGAACGGTGCGATGTCGCCTGCCGACCTGGTTGGCTTCGTTACCAAAATCTATGGCGATATGTACACGGAGCTCGCTCGGAAAGTCGGGCAGGAACGCGCCGACAAACTGGTGGAGCGCGAGGTGTCGAAGGTGCGGGCGCTGCTCATTCCGACCGAGCCGGAGCCCGAGGACGACGTGGCCCCAGGCCGATCCGACTGGCACTGAACGATACGGTGGCCGGGAAGATCCGGCGGCGTACCTCAGCGGCCCCGGGGAATACACACGGCCTCCGGTCCCGCCCTGCTCGGAAGGAGACAAGATCATGGCGAAATCGAACGAATGGCTGATCGAGAACCTGCTCCGACAGTCACGTGAAGCGGAATCGACGGCGAAGGCTTACGAACGTCGCGCACGCCAGAAGCGGCACGAGGCCGTGAAGGCGCGACAGGGCGCTCACCCTGCTTAAGACCCGGTGGGCCGGCCGGTTCGGAGGCACGGTGCCGAAACGAAGACCGACGGTTGCCGCCCGCTTCTAGTAGGCGGGGGGAGTAGGAAAGAGGCCGATGGCAGTCATGAAATACATCAGAGCTCCCCAGAAGAGCATCATGATCACCACCGCCGGGATCGTGGCCACGAACCATTTGAGAGTGAAGAACACGATGCTCAAGAAGCTCATGTCAATGTCGTGGATGACGACGTACGTCGGCTCTCGATCTTGCATGGGTACCTCCGGTTTGTGGAGGGGGGCGCTTGAACCTAACACCGCGTGGTCAAGCAGGGATCAAATCTCAGAAGACGGTGGGGCCGTTCACGCCAGGAGGCACGGTGCCGAAGAAACGACCTGGAGTCTCCGCTAGCCCATACAATCCACTTACAATCCGAAGGGAGCGAAACGCGATGAAGGCGGAAGTATGCCCCTACAGCGTTGTTTGGTCCGCTACCAGTCGTAGACCGTCCAGGCACCGCAGTCGTCCGCAGGACACTCCAGTCGGACGCGAAACGGAGATCCGCCTCCGCGGGGAGCGGGGTGCCGTTCCACGCGGCGTATCATGGACGTGCCGCACAGCGGACACCCTGGCTCGCCGCCCGGCACCGGACGATTTCGATCGTCCGCTTCCAGGTTCTCGCTTGCCTCAGGATCCAGCAGGGGCCCGCGGCGGGCCGTTTCCGCGTCGGTTCCATTGTCATTCATGGGAGACAGGATACCGTTTCAGGGGTCCAGCGCGCGAGGTGCATCGGCCGACGACCGGTGCTATTCTCTCCGACATGCAGGTCCAGATTCGTCGTATCAGCCTGCGCTCGGTCTTTCTGGTGACCATGGCGCTGAACGGGATCGTGGGATTCCTGGTTGGACTCATCCTGGCGATCGTCGCCACCGTGGATGTCCCCGCCGGCACGGAGCCGAATTTGCTCAGCCGGCTCGGGATCTGGTCGGTCGTGGTGTTTCCGCTGATCTACGGAATCGGAGCCGGACTTCTGGGAGCCATCGCTGCGGCGCTGTACAATTCAGTCGCCTCGCTGGTCGGTGGGGTCAGAGTCGAGATTCCGGACCTGCAGCCGAGATGGGATCCGAACAGGGAATCGAGGAAGGAGCCGGAATGACGGACGGCGAGAGTCCGAGAATGTTCACCGCCGAAGAAGCCACACGCACGCTGCCGCTCGTCGGTCGCATCGCCGGAGACATCGCGGAGGAGAACGAGAGATTGAAGAAGCTCCTTCCCGAGCTCCGGTCCACCCGGCTCAGGGCCCGCAGGACGGGGGATCAGGGCGATCTCGAGTCGATTCGCGAGCGGGTGGCGGTATCGTCTGCCCGCCTCGAGTCCTTTCTCGACGAGCTGCGCCAGGTCGGGTGCATACTGCATGAGCCGACTGGCGTGATCGACTTTCGGGCGATGCTGGATGGGCGCCCGATTGCTCTCTGCTGGCGGCTGGGTGAGTCGGAGGTCTGTCACTGGCACGAGCCCGGACAGTCGCATGGCGATCGCCGTCCACTTCCCGGCGTCCTGGCCGCGAGTGGCGCCGGCTGTCATGCCGAAGACTGAGGCCGCCCGGCGCGCCGCCATCGAGGCGATCGTCGATGCAGAGGCGATCTCCACCCAGGAGGAGCTGCGTCGGAGGCTGGCGGATCGCGGTTTCGAGGTCAGCCAGTCCACGCTGTCCCGGGATATCCGACGCCTCGGACTGGTGAAGAGACCCGCGGCCGACGGAGGTGTCTTCTACACACGCCCCAGGACACGGAGCGTTCAGGAGGCCCACACGCTTGGCCGACTGCTTCCGGACCTGATGCGCGACGCCCTTCCGTCAGGCCACCTGCTGGTCGTCAAGACGCTTACGGGAGCCGCACAGACGGTAGCAGCGGCCCTCGATGACGCCGGATGGCCGGAAGTCGTCGGTACGATCGCGGGCGATGACACGGTGCTGATCGTGCTTCGCTCTTCCGATTCGGCCGAAGCGCTGGCTGACCGCGTCCGTCGCCTGGCCCGTCTGTACGACTGACGTTTCGCCGCCGCTGAAGGCCGTGGCAGCGACCCTCCCTTGACGCCGGTCACCTTCCGACTGTAGTCTCGGCCTTCGCATTTTTATTCATGTTCTGTGCATAACAGTCACGATTCCGGGGAATGACGCGCATGGAGAAGCGGATCGAGAGAGTCGCACTTGCCTACTCGGGCGGTCTGGACACCTCGGTGGCCGTGCCCTGGCTGATCGAACACTACGGCTGCGAGGTCGTCTGCGTGGCGGTCGACGTGGGGCAGGGGGCCTCCGAGCTGGCGGGGATCGAGGCGAAAGCGGCGGCGGCCGGAGCAGTGGCCTGCCACGTCGTCGACGTCAGGGAGGAACTGGTTACGGACTTCATCTGGCCGGTACTCCGCGCTGGCGCGGTATACAGCCGCAAGTATCTGCTCGGCACATCCATGGCCCGTCCATTGATCGCCCGGGAAATCGTGAACGTGGCCAGGCTCGAGGGGTGTGATGCGCTGGCGCATGGCTGCACGGGCAAGGGAAACGACCAGGTTCGATTCGAGCTGGCGTTCGGCTGGCTGGCGCCTGACCTCGAGGTGATCGCGCCGTGGCGGGAATGGGCGATCCGCGGCCGTAAGGACGCAGAGGCATACGCGATCGCGAAAGGGGTTCCCGTCCCCCCGAAAAAGACGAGCCTCTATTCGCGTGACCGGAACCTCTGGCACTGCTCTCACGAGGGCGGTCCGCTGGAGGATGCGGCGAATGCACCGGAGGCTGACCTGTTTCGGATCACTTCAGATCCGGCCGTTGCTCCGGCGGAGGGCGAGACGGTTGAGATCGGATTTCGGGCCGGAACGCCGATTTCGATCGATGGCCTTGAAATGTCTCCTGTCGCCCTGCTCGAAACGCTCAACCGGATCGGAGGCCGGAACGGCATCGGGCGGATCGACCTGATCGAGGACCGCGTGGTGGGACTCAAGTCCCGCGGGATCTATGAGACGCCCGGTGGCACCCTGCTCTTCGCGGCGCATTCGGAGCTGGAACAGCTGGTGCTCGACCGTGGCACTCTGGAGCTCAAGGACGATCTCGCGCGGAAATATGCCTCGCTGGTCTACGAGGGCCGCTGGTGGGGCACCGAGCGTGAAGCACTGGACGCGTTCATCGAGGTTACGCAGAGAAAAGTGACGGGCTCCGTCGGTCTCAGGGCCTGCCGCGGCTCCGTCTCCATCGTCTCCCGGCGAAGCGGCCACGCTCTCTACCGGGAAGAGCTGTCGACCTTCGAGGCGAGCGACCTCTACGATCACTCCGACGCCACCGGCTTCATCCGTCTCTACGGACTGCCCTATCGTGTTGCCGGACCCGGATCGACCGCCGAGCCGCAGGCAGCGGCCGCGCCCGCTGCGATCGATCCTTCGACGGTCGAGGCGCGGGCGGACGGGGTGCGGGCCTCGAACCTCGTTCTGCGGTGACTCCCAACGAGTCAGATCACGAGGTGCGAGAGTCGCGCCTGTGGGGTGGCAGGGTCTCGACAGGACCCGCTCCGGCACTCGACCGGCTGAACAGGTCACTTCCGTTCGACCATCGGCTCGGACCTTTCGAGATCGAGATCGACAGGGCCTGGGTAGACGAGCTCGCCCGGGTCGGGGCGATCGCGGAGAGCGAGGCGCGGCAGCTGCAGCTGGGGCTGGACGCGGTGGAACGGCGGCTCGAGGCCGGAGAACCCGCCTGCGAGCCCGACGAGGACATTCACTCGCTCATCGAGCGCTGGCTGGAGGAGGAAGTCGGAGTATCTGCGAGCCAGGTCCGCCTGGGTCGATCGCGGAACGATGTCGTCGCGACCGGCGGGCGGATGTGGGCCCGCGATTACGCCATGCGCTCCGATCTGCTCGTCGCCGAGCTTCAGGACGCCCTGCTCCAAGTCGCGGAAAATGAGGGAGGAATCCCCTTCCCTCTCTATTCGCACATGCAACCGGCCCAGCCCACGCGTGCGGCGAACTGGCTGCTGTCACATTTCTGGGCCCTGGATCGTGGTCGAAGTCGGCTGGCCGACGCCGTGGCGCGAGCCAGTGAGCTTCCACTCGGTGCGGCGGCCGGCGCGGGAACCGGAATCGACGTCGACCGACAGAGGTTGGCCGTGCGACTCGGCTTCGATACCGCCGGTCCGAATTCCCTCGATGCGGTCGGAAGCCGTGACTGGGCGGCAGAGCTGCTCTGGGCGTGGACGATGATCGCCATCGATCTGTCCCGGCTGGCCGAGGACCTGGTCCTCTACTCGTCAGCGGAGTTCGGCCTGCTGCGGTTCGCGGACGAATGGACGACAGGTTCGAGCCTGATGCCGCAGAAGAGGAATCCCGACGGTGCGGAACTGGCCCGCGCGGCGGGAGGTTCGATGCTCGGACTTCTGACCGGCCTGCTTTCTACTCTGAAAGGACTTCCTTCCGGATATCAGAAGGACCTGCAGGAGGACAAGCGGGCTCTGTTCGCCGCGTACGATCGACTTGCCGGCGTGCTGGAAGTGCTCGCGGGCACCGTATCTTCGATGCGACTCCACCACGATCGGGCACTCGCGAGCATCGACGCTTCCGTGCTCGCTTCGGATCTGGCCGAGAGTCTGGCGGAGGGTGGACTTCCTTTCCGTGAAGCGCACGAGGTCGTGGGCCGGCTGGTGGCGAAGGCGGAAGATCTCGGCGTGGCCCTGGCTGATCTCGACGACGAGCAGGTTCGATCGATCGAGCCGGGGCTGGTGGGGTCGTGGGAGACACGATTCGACCGGGAAGCAGCCCTGCAGCGCAGGGGAGCGATCGGGGGATCGTCCCGCGAAGCGGTCGGCCGTCAGCTGTCGGAAGCCCGGAAGAGGCTCAGCGAGCGACCGTAGTCGACGCGGCGAGCGCCAGTTCGGGGTCCTCTCCGAATGTTTCCAGAATCGCCCTCACCGTTCGTCCGATCAGGCTGTCCGGCGTGGAAGCGCCGGCCGTGAGGCCGATCTCCAGCGTGCCCTCCTCCGGCAACCAGCCCGACTCTTCCACCACGTCTCCCGTATCGACCTGCCGATGCGAGATGACTCCGCGTTCCGGGTCGATGCTGCCATCAGCCTCGATGTGGTAGGTCGGCACGTGCTGCGCGCAGATCCGCGCCAGGTTGGTGGTATTGGAAGAGTTGTACCCTCCCACGACGACCATGAGGTCCGGACGGTCCTGCATCAGCTCCAGAACCGCATCCTGTCGGTCCTGCGTCGCCGAGCAGATCGTATCGAAGCTGCGGAACCGGTCGGGAAACTCGTCCTCGCCCCACCGATCACGAATCGCCTCACCGACCACCCGGGCGATCTCGAGCGATTCGGTGGCGAGCATGGTCGTCTGGTTGGCGACGCCGATCCGCTGCAGGTGAGTTTCCGGGTCGAAGCCCTCCGAAGTCTTGCCTTCGAACGCACTCCGGATCTCGGCGGCGTCCCTGTCCCCTCGGATGAAGTCGCAGATCAGCAGGGCCTCATCCATGTCGCGTACGATCAGGAAGCTGCCCCCTTCGTACCGCAGGGCCTGTGAGCTCGTCGCTCGCGTTTCCTCGTGTCGGTATTTCCCGTGCACCAGGGAGGTGAACCCGTCACGCGCGTAGCTCTCAACCCGCTTCCAGACGTGGAGCACGGATCCGCACGTCGTATCGATCAGGACGCAATCGAGGTCCCGCAGCCTCTGGAAGGCGTCGATCGAGACGCCGAATGCGGGGAGGATCACGACATCCGCCGGCTCCACCGGAGCGAAGTCGAAGTCACCGTCCTCGTCGGGATACAGGAAGGTGACACCCATCGATTCGAGCTGGGAGTTCACGAGCGGGTTGTGAATGATCTCTCCGACGAGCCAGATCCTCCGGTCGGGGAATTTCCGGCAGGTCTCGTAGGCGTACTCCACCGCGCGATCCACGCCATAGCAGAATCCGAGACTGCGTGCCAGACGAAACGTCAGACGCCCCACCTCGAGACGATAGTCGGAGGCCTTCATCGCTTCGATGACGGCGCTGCCGTATTCCTTCTTCAGCACCGGCTTCACCTCGGCCTTCAAGCCGAGACCGCGTCGGTAGTAATTGCCGTTTTCGCTCATCGTCGTTCCTCCTAACCCGCACCGGGCCGGAAGTTCGAAGCGGCTCGAACCAGCCCCGCGGCCGCCTGACGGGCGAGATCCGGCTGTCCAGTCGCGCCCCCGACCGATCCGGCCGCCGCCGGAAACGCCGAACGGGGCGCTCGAGCGAAGAGAGCCGCCCTTGCCAGGATCGCCAGCTTCGTGCCTCGGCTCGTCCACGCCCGTCGACTCACCGAGTCGAATCCGGCGCTCCGGATTTCGTTGCCGATCTCCGCATACAGCAGAGAAGCGGCTCGAATCGCGGGCCGGCTCTGCGACGGAAGCCGTGCGATTCCCTTCCAGGAACGGGCGTAGAGACGGTCGGCGTCGTCGAGCAGCAGGGATATCGAGTTCGCGATCTCCGGTCGCATCGCCGGACTCGCGAGCCAGTCGTCGATGTGCATTCCCGATTCGCGCAGCGGTCTGGCGGGGAGGTACAGCCTCCCGCGCCGGGCATCCTCGCCGACGTCCCGACAGATGTTGGTCAGCTGCATGGCCATGCCCAGCTCGGCCGCGTCGGCCAGGGTCTCCGCATCGCGTCGTCCCATGACCAGGGTCATCATCACGCCGACCGTCGAACCGACCCGCACGGCGTAGTCGTACAGATCGGACAGCTCCTCGTATCCCCGCCCCTCCTCGTCCCAGCGAAGGCCTTCGAGCAAAGCCGCCGGCACCTCGCGCGGGATCGCATACTCCCGGACGACCGACCGGAAGGCCCGCTCGACGGGGCCAGACAGCGGAGCATCCGAATAAACGGCATCGAGCCGACGATCCAGCCCGACCAGCACGTCCTCGCCGGCCGCTGCGGCAGAGTCCTCCCTCTCATCCACCGCGTTGTCGGCCACCCGGCAGAATGCGTAGAGCGCCGCGGCCGCATCGCGAACCTCGGCGGGGAGCAGCAGGGACGCGGCGTGAAAGCTCTTCGAACCGTGCCGGAGAATCTCTCTACAGGCGCGCCGATCGGCTGACGTCAATCCGGTCGCCCCGGATCGGGCACGACCTCGTCCAGCACCCGTGCCGTAGACAGCACGCCGGGAAGCCCGGCCCCGGGATGGGTGCCGGCTCCGACCAGGTACAGGCCCTCGACGTCTTCACTCCGGTTGTTGGGGCGAAACCAGGCGCTCTGCGTGAGAACGGGCTCCATGCCGAATGCAGCTCCCCTGTATGCCAGCAGCTGCTCCTTGAAGTCGAGCGGTTGCAGGACCCGAGACACCTCGAGGGAGTCAGACAGCCCGGGCATCACAGTCGACTCGAGATAGGCCTCGATCCGGGCCCGGTAGGGCTCCGTCTGACGAGTCCAATCCGCGTCACCTTCCAGGTTCGGAACCGGCGACAGGACGTAGAAAGCGTCCTTTCCCTCGGGGGCGAGGGAAGGATCGGTCATCGTGGGCCGATGGAGGTAGAGACTGAAGTCTTCCGCCAGGTGCTTCCGGCCGAAGATGTCCTCGAGCAGTTCCTTGTAGCGGGGTCCGAGCAGAATGGTATGGTGTGCGACGTCGGGATAAGTGCGATCGGTCCCGAAGTACCAGACGAAAAGACCCATGGAGTAGCGGGCGCTCTCGATCTTGCGGTTGGTCCACCGCCGACGGTCGGACTCCGGAACCAGGTGACGATACAACCAGGCGGCATCGGCATTGGAAACGACGATGTCGGAGGCGATCTCCTCTCCGCTCGCGAGTCGGACGCCGCGTGCCCGTCCGTTCTCGACGATCACCGACGCCACATCGGCGTTGAGCCGGAGCGTGCCACCCTGCCCTTCGATGAGCCCGAGAATGCCTTTCACGAGCGCACCGGTTCCACCGATCGGAAAGTGCACGCCCCACTTTCGTTCCAGGTAGGCGATCAGCGAATAGATCGAGGTGGTCGTGAACGGGTTGCCCCCGACCAGCAACGGATGGAAGGAGAGCACCTGTCGCAGCTTATCGTTGCGGATGTAAGAGGAAACGAGCCCGTACACCGTCCGATAGCTCTTCAGGCGGACCATCGCCGGCGCTATTCTCGCCATGTCGAGCGGCGAGGAGAACGGGACGTGACCCAATTCCTCGAAGCCGACTCGGAAGATCTTCTCGCTCATCCGGACGAAGGCATCGTAACCTTCCACATCTCCGGGCGAGAACCGGGCGACCTCGGCGCGCATCCGGTCCGCATCGCCGGTATAGTCGAACTCCGATCCATCGTCGAAACGGATCCGGTAGAAGGGATCGACGGGGCGAAGGTCGATTTCGTCCTCCATCCGTCGCCCGCACAGCTCCCATAGCTCCTCGAGCAGGAAAGGAGCCGTGATGACGGTCGGTCCGGCATCGAAGACGAAGCCGTTCTCACGAAACACCCGTGCTCTGCCTCCTGGCTGATCGAGACGTTCGAGAACGGTCACTCGATATCCGCGTGCACCCAGCCTCACCGCGGCAGCCAGTCCGCCGAATCCCGACCCGATGATCAAGGCATGTGGTTTCTCTTTCATGCGGCGAAGATACGGGTCCGTGGTCCATTTCGCCGCCTGCCGGTGCTTGCCGTATCTGCCGTCGCTTCGATACCGTCGATTCATGATAAACAGCCTTCTCGCCCTGTTCGTGTCCGCCGCTCAGGTGACGCTCCCGTCTCCGGCCACTTCGCCCGACACGCTTCCTCTTCCCGACGGGAGCTACGCGAGCCGGCAGATCATGACCTCGAGCACGAAGCCGGGCCCGAGACTCGGCCGGGTTCGAGTGCGCACCGTGGCCCTCGCCCGGCACACGGTCCGGCGCGAAGCGGACGAGATTCGGATCAGCACCCGGTTCTGTGACGTGCGGCAGGACAGGATCGGGCCTGCGGGAACGGTTCTCGACTCAGCGTTCGTAGCGGCCCTGCCTTCCTGGGAGGCGACTGCGACGATAGAGGGAACGGGGCCCTGGGAAGTCCGCACTTCCCGGTTCGTGGCCGTGGTCGGAGCAGATCTGGCGGACCCCGAGAACGATCCGCTGCCTGGAGACCCGGACGATTCCAGTGTCACGGATCCGGATGGGGATGGAAAGCCGGGACTTACGGTCCGCGTGGAGGGAGTGGTCAGCGGGGGCGTCTACGTGGTTCAGCGACTCGAGCGCGCGCTCGAAGGACGGCTCACGTCGGACGGGAGAATGTCGGGCACCGTCATCGGCTCGAATCAGCAGAGGAAGCTGGGCGCCAGCAACTTCATTCTGCGTGCGTTCACTCCGACCTTCGTTCCCGACACCGAGCCGGAGCATAACCCGTTCAGTTGGGCTCCCGTGAGCCTCGAGGCGGACTGCGCGATGATCGTGGCGGAGGAAGAGCGATTGTTCGGAGCACTGGAGTAGGCCAATGGCCCCGAATCCCGAGCTCGCGTGGCAGCGGGAATCGGCCGCAGAGGTGCACTCCGTTCACGAGCGCACGCTCCCGGTCTCCGCCGGGGAGGCGGGTGCGCTGATCGACGGACTGTCCTCCCCTCGGGATCGACTCTGGCCCCGCGATGCCTGGCCTTCGATGCACCTCACCCCCGACCTCCGCGTGGGAGCCTGCGGCGGACACGGACCGATCCGATACGAGGTGGAGGCCTACGAGCCCGGACGACGGGTCCGTTTTCGGTTTTTCGCACCCAGGGGCCTCAAGGGATTTCACGAGTTCGCGGTCGTGCCCGCGGGCGAGGAGTGCGCTCTGCGTCACGTGCTCGAGGCGCGACTGGAAGGCCTGACGAGGCTGAGCTGGCCGCTGCTGTACGAGCCCTTGCACGACGCCCTCATCGAGGATGCGCTGGACCGGGCGGAATCCGCCCTCGGGACGGGGGCCGGCCGGCGTGAGTCCTGGTCATACCGGGTTCGTGTGCTACGCCGCCTGCTGGGGAGACCCGCCATACGGAGGCCCCGCTGAGCCGAACCGATGCCGACGTGCTGATCGCGGGAGGGGGAGCGGCAGGCCTGTCCTGTGCCGTGCAGCTTTCCCTGCAGGGGCTCACACGCTTCCTTCGGGTCCTGATCATCGAGCCACGTTCCCGGTACGAACGTGATCGCACCTGGTGCTTCTGGAACGTCATTCCGCATCCCTTCGAGGACTGCGTTTCGGACTCCTGGCACACGTGGAGCGTATCGGATGGGCAGCGCCGAATCGACAGATCCTGGCCGGGGCTCGTCTACCAGCATTTGCCTGCCGACGCGTTCTACGAGAAGGCCACTTCGCTGCTCGCGGCTGACCCGAACGTCGAGTTGCGCCTGGGCGACCGGGTGAAGCGGGTGGAATCGAAGCCGGAAGACAACCAGGCCCTCGCGATGACGGATGAAGGCCCGCTGACCGCCAGCCTCGTGCTCGACTCGCGGCCGCGCGGCGCCAGACTCGAGCTGGATCGAAGCTCGCGCAACGCGCCCGGCCACTTTCTGCAGCACTTCCACGGGAAGACGGTGCGCTCGGAAAAGCCCGTGTTTTCGGCGGGTGTCGCAACGATCATGGATTTCGTGGAGGCGAGGAACGACGGCATTCACTTCATCTACCTGCTTCCCTACGATGAAAGAACCGCCCTCATCGAGGACACCTGGTTCTCCGACGAGCCGCGGCCCGTGGAGAGCTACGAGGAGGAGATTTCCCGATACCTGGCCGATCGGTTCGATGTGGTACGCTACGAGGCCCTGCATTCCGAGACGGGCGCGATTCCGATGGATCCGCGGCCGATCGAGCCCCCGGACGGGCCTCGCCAGATCGACATCGGTACGCGAGGCGGAGCTGCACGGCCCTCGACCGGCTATGCCTTCCTTTCCATCCAGCGCTTTGCGGCCGCCCTCGCACGCGGCCTGACGGGATGGGCGCATGATCCCTCGCAGGAGCCTCCGCGGCCGCCGCGTCACTATTCACGGCGGTCGGTGTTCCTCGATCGAGTATTCGTCTCGCATCTCGCGCGGACACCGGAGGCGGGACCTGATCTCTTTCTCAGGTTGTTCGACCGAGTCCGCCCCGATGCCCTGGCGCGATTCCTGTTCGACGGAGGTCTGCCGCTGGATGACCTGCGGGTCATGGCAGCGCTGCCGGCCGCTCCGCTCATCGGCGAGACGCTGCGCCAGTACGCCGCACTGCCGGGCGCGGGCGAGCCGCGAGAGCCGAGTGTACCTTGAATCAGACACCCGCACTGGCGTGATGCCGGCTGCGGAACCGATGACGACAATAGGCGACCAACGGAATGACCGGCATACGAACCTTCGGCAAGGAACTCTCCCGCCTCCCGGAGCAATTGCCGCCCGAGCTTCGCGGGCCGGATTGGGTCCAGGCGAATCCCGTGCTCATCCAGGAGCATCTCGACAGGGCGCTGGCCATGCCCACGGGCGGCTGGTTCGCGATCGACGCCTCCTCGGCGATCACGGGTGCGCCCCGTCCGTATCGGGTAGCAGGGCATGAGCTCGTGGTCTGGCGGGTCGAGGGAGCGCTCCGGGTCGCGCCCGACGCCTGTCCGCACATGGGGGCGAGACTGTCGGATGGACATGTGCGGGAGGGCCGGCTCGTCTGCCCCTGGCATGGTCTCGAGCTGGCTGACGGCAAGCACGGCGCCTGGTGTCCCTTCGAGGCACACGATGACGGCGTGCTGGCATGGGTCCGTCTCCCGGAGGAAGGGGAGCACCCCACCGCTCGGCCGATCCTCTCCGAGCGTCCGGCGGTATTCCTCGACTCGGTCATGCGGATGGAGGCGAGTTGCGAGCCCCGCGACGTGATCGCGAATCGGCTCGATCCCTGGCACGGCGTTCACTACCACCCCCATACGTTCAAACGCCTCCGGGTAATCGGCATCCGCGAAGACCGGCTGGTAGTTCGGGTGGTGTACGGCATGAGCGACCGGGTCGGGATCGAAGTCGACGCCACCTTCCACTGCCCCGATCCCCGCACGATCACGATGACGATCGTGGACGGAGAGGGCACCGGGAGTGTAGTCGAAACCCATGCCACGCCGCTCGGAGCCGGACGGACCGCGATCCTCGAGGCCACGCTCGCCACATCGGAGCGGACGGGTTTCCGCCGGGCCCTCAAGGCAGCCTGGATGATTCGTCCTTTCATCCTCAAGGCCCAGCGACGGCTGTGGGTGGAGGACGCCGCGTACGCGGAGCGGACCTACGAGCTCCGACAGTCGGCGGACCGGACGAGCTCCCCCCGGATTCCCTAGGCGATTCGGGCCGGGGCTCTTAGATTCGAGGGATATGATAATGCATCGCTCGAACAGAAGAGGCTTGATCATGAGACGCAACCTCCTGGCCTGCATCGCGGCCACCATCACGCTGACGGCGTGCGGCAGCGGGATCGACGCCCACTCAGACTGGGATCCCACCGCCAATTTCAGCTCGTACCAGACGTACGCATGGGTCGATGGCGCCTACACGAGTGGCTACGGAGACCTCGTGGACTCGCGCGTCCAGGCCGCCATCGAGGCGAACTTGAATGCCAAGGGACTGCGCAAGGCGACCTCCGGGCGCGACGCGGATCTTGGCATCGGGTTCCAGATCACGACGCAGGACCGGACCACCCTGCAGACCGTCAGTTCCGGATGGCCCGGCGGGTATTATGGCGGCTACGGCTACGGGGGCTGGGGCGGCGGTTCGAGCACCACGTACAGCCAGAATTACACCGATGGGTCTCTGATCATCGGACTGTTCGACACCGACTCGCAGAAGATGGTCTGGCAGGGGGTCGGCACGAAGACGCTGTCCGAGGGAAATCAGAGCCCCGAGGAACGCGAGAAGAACATCAACGAGGCAGTCGCCAAGGTCATGGAGGATTTCCCTCCCGGCGGCTGAACCCGCTTCCTGTTTGCGGCTTCCTGACGTCCCGGTCGTCCTGTCGTCGGCCGGGACGTCGCGTATTTCAGACCCGCTCCGGCCGGTACGAGCGATCCCTTGAGCCGGCCGCTCCCGCTATTCCGTCCCGCGGGCTAGCTTGCAGGGCATGGAGCCGATCCTGGTCGTGCTCGCATTCGCCACGCTCTCGGCGTTCATGGCGCCGATCGGCGTCCTGCCACTTCGAACCCGGCAGGCCGTCCCCTCGGCCTGGATAGGCTGGGCCAACTCACTGGCCGCCGGATTCATGCTGGGCACCGCTTACCTGCTCGCCGAGATCGCACTCATCGGACATCCCGTGCGGGCGGCGGTCGGAGGGCTCCTCGGAATCGGTTATGCCTATCTCTCGCATCTCGCGTCGGGCGTGGAGGACGTGGACCTGAATCGACTCGAGGACGTCGATCCGCTGTACGGATATCGGATTCTCTTCGTAGGGGGGCTGCACGGAGCCATGGAAGGCCTCGCCATCGGGCTGGCGATGCTGGAGAGCCTTCCGTTCGGCATCCTCGTCGCGCTTGCCCTGGCAGTCCACAACATTCCCGAAGCGGCGATCCTGGGATCGGTGCTTCGATCCGCGGGGCTCGGGGTGAGCCGGACGGCGGGTCTCGCCGTCGCGGCGAACGTCGGACAGGTCCTGTTCGCGGTCGTGGCGTTCGCGGTGGTTCCCGCGATTCCCGGGCTTCTGCCGTGGGCCCTCGGATTCGCAGCAGGCGGTCTCTCGTACCTGGTTCTCTCCGAGCTGCTCCCCCAGGCCTATGAACGGGCCGGCCCGGTGAGCATCGGCCTCGTCACCTCCGTCGCGACGGGATTCGTGGTCCTGCTCGGGGGACTGGCCGGATGAGCTCCTTCCCCCCCCTGCTGCAGGTATTCCTGTACGGCCTGCTGACCGCGCTCGCGACCGGTCTCGGCGCCGTTCCGTTCGCGTTCGCCCGCACCATCTCGCCACGTACACTGGCTTATACCAGCGCGCTCGCTTCCGGCCTGATGCTGGGGGCGAGCTTCGGTCTTCTCTCCGAAGGAGCCGACCTCGGACGGCTGGCGACACTGGTGGGGGCGAATCTCGGAGTGCTGTTCGTGCTCGCTGCCGGCCGGCTGCTCGGCGATCACGAACTGCAGTTTGGAGCGATCCGCGGCGAGGATGCCCGCAAGATGGCGTTGATCGTCCTCGTGATGACGGTGCACTCGGTGGCTGAGGGGGTCGCGATCGGCACCGCGTTCGCGGGCGGCACCTCTCTGGCCGTCGTCATCACCGCAGCGATCGCCGTACACAATATTCCCGAGGGTCTGGCGATCAGCGCGGTGCTCCGGCCGCGCGGGGTGAGCCTCGCGGCCTGTGCAGGCTGGAGCATCCTCTCGTCCCTGCCTCAGCCACTTCTGGCCGTGCCCTCATACCTGTTCGTGGAGTCCTTTCAGTCGCTACTGCCGTACGGGATCGGCTTCGCGGCGGGCGCAATGGTATTCATGGTTCTCGTGGAGCTGCTGCCGGATGCCTTCGAGACCGGCCGCCGATCGGTGATCGCGCTGCTCGTCAGCATCGCGATGGTAGCGATGGTGCTGTTCCAGCAGACGTTGTAGCGGGCTCGACCTCGACCCGGGCGGTTCAGGCGAGCGGACCCTTCCGTGCAACCGATTGGAGTGGTTCCGGACTGACGCCATGCGGACGCAGCAGAACGCTGGCGGCGAGGAATCCGGACGCCGTGGCACGTTCCATCAATGCGGTGGGGAAGTCCATCCGGACGAAATCACCGGCGAGCGCCAGTCCCGGCTCCGGTGTCTCGACGCCGGGGCGCTGCGCGTGTCCGCCCGGCGGAAACGCCGGGCAGTCGCGCTCGATGAAGAACTCCTCGTGCACGAGGCCGGCGTCTCGACTCTCGGGGATCAATTCGTGGAGACCCGCCAGCATTGCGGTCCTGATTTCCGCTTCCGTCGAGTGCTCCGGCATCCCATAGGCGTGCAGCTCGATGACGCTTCCACCGGTTCGGGCAGCCCACTCGCTGCTCTCTGCCTCGAACAGGTGATAGAGCGAGATGTTGTCCAGCAGGGGAAATCCCGCCGTTCCCACGAACGCCGCTCGTCCCTCCGCCGTCGGGCGGTCCAGCCACATCCTCCACACCGCGAACGGACTGGTTTCGCTCAAGGAATCGACACGTGACCGCCACGGCGGGTCCCCCGCCGCGGGGGAGGCTTCGACCAGCGCTCGGAGCGCGGACACGTTGAGGCCGAGAACGACGAGATCGGCATCCTGTTCCCGCGAGCTCCCCATCCCGTCGGTGGCCTGGTGAGAGACCCTCCAACCATCGCGTTGAGCGCCGCCCGGCACGCTGCCCTCGATGGATCGAGCCGCTGGTGACAGGGCCGTAACCCGACGACCGAGCTCGAAGTTGACGCCTCGAGCTTCCAGGTAGTCGCGCAGAGGGGTCAGGAGTGATCGCTCGAAAGTGTCGTCCAGCACATCGAACACCAGTCCTTCCTCGTTCGCGAGGAAGTAGTAGTGGAACATCATCAGGAGGTCGGCCGCCGACATCTTCTCCTCGGGATTGAAGAACGAGTGCGAGAAGACATCGAAGAGCATGCGGCGGGCAGCCGGCGGGAAATTCAGCGAGTCCAGGTATTCACGGGCGGTTCGCCCGTCGAAACGGGCGTATGTCCGATCGGAACTGTAACGGAGCATCTCGAGTGCCGCCCGTCCGTTCACGCGAAGCAGGTCGCGCCAGCGGAACGTATCTGCCCGCCTCACGATCGCGAAGAAATTCGCCGGGACTCGCGTCGGGAGGTCCTCGAACGACTGAACGAGACCGCCGGGACCAAGAACCGGATAATCCCTCAGCGGTGTCAGGCGGGACAGATCCGGGTCGATGCGACGAAGCAGAGCCCGGAGATTGTAGTACTGGCGGAAGAATGCGTGGAAGCCACGTTCCATACCGAGCACACTTCCATCGGGAAGCGCCACCGGCCAGGTGCGAAGCCGGCCCCCGAGCTCGTTCTCTGCCTCGATGACCGTCACCGGTACGCCCCGCTCAGCGAGCACCGTCGCCGCCGCCAGGCCCGCGAGCCCACCCCCGCATACGATCGCCGTCAGGCCGGGAGGGGCTTCCTGCCGGGACCCGGACCAGAGCGGAACTGGCCGACCCCCGCTCATCCGGGCCTCCTTGCCAGGAAGGAATGCACGATTCCGCGTTGCCACCCGTCCATCGGTTCCGTTTGAACGGCCTCGAAACCGGCCCGGGAGAGTCGCCGCTCGAATGCCCTCACGCCGTCGAATTCGTTCACGCTGCGGCGGAGGTAACGGTAGATCCGGGAGGAGCCGGAGAACAACAGACCACTGGGGATCACCACTCCCAGGCTCACGGCGTTCCAGACGAATCGGCTCCACCGGGAGTCTGCAACCGAATACTCGTGGAAGCAGATCGAACCTCCAGGGCTCAGGAGTCGATACAGTCGCGTAAGGCAGGCGTCCGGCTCCGGCACGTTCCGGATTCCATACGCCATCAGGATGCCGTCGAACGGACCCCGGATCCCCGCCTCCTCCGGTGCCATCGCGTCGCCGAGTACGAATTGAACCCCGGAGCCGAGCCGCTTGCGACGCGCGACGGCCAGCATGCCCGCGGACGCGTCGAGCGCCACGATCTCGGCATCGGGAATCTCCGATGCGATCGCCTGTGTGGAGAGACCCGTGCCGCAACACAGATCCAGCACACGGGATCCGGGATCGAGCGCCAGCCGACGGGCGCTCAAGGCCAGGTGTCTGCGATAGCCCGGATTCATGCCCGTGAGCAGGTCGTAGCGGTGGGCGACATGATCGAACGCGTCCGGGACATCCACCCGGTGTCGGGCCAGACGGGCAGGCATCGCTTCAGTGCTCCAGGCCGGCGACACGATAGCGCCCCGCTGAGGCGTCCCACTCCAGCCAGACGGTGACCGCCGGTTGCCGTTCTCCTCCCGTCAGGTGTTCCACCTCGATCTCCAGTTTCGCGATTGCGTCCGGGCCGGTCGGAGCGTCGTCCGACGGCCGCTCCCCCGGATCCCGGTCGCCCGGCCCCAGGACGATGCGCTGCCGGCCATCTCCAGCTTCGGCCGCGCCGCGACCTCGCCAGTCGCGGCGCAGCGCTTCGTGCTCAAGCGTCCAGCGGTAGCCGATCTCGTCCGCCCGCCACAGGCCCTTCCGGAGCCCGAGGTCGTCGAATCGTACGATGACCGGCAGCACGTTCTCTTCAGCGCCCGTCGCGGACTGCGGCACGACCGACAAGTTCTCGAGCGGCGATACCTTGCGGTACCAGTGGTCCACGACTCGATCTCGACGGACCATCAGAATCTTCGCCAGCGTGTCCGTCGCGCGAGCCGTCGGCAACCGGCCCGCTCTCACTGCCGCGAGAATCTGCTCGTCCGTGAACGAGCCCACCAGCTTTGCGCCCCAGTACCCGTCGCGGTCGGTCGCGAGCTGGAATGCCCGATTGGGCCAGTTCGGTTTCCAGCCGGCGGGGTCGAACTCTTCCGCCTCGAGCCAGCCGATCGTCGGGTCGATCACCTCCCACTCCCTGCCTTCCCACCCGACCCGGTAGAAACCGAGGCTGAACACCCGTCCGAGCGAGGGCCAGAGGTCCACGTTGTACTCGGTGCCCTCACGTGGCTCGTGCGGCCGGGTGGTCCCGGATCCGAGGCTGGCGGCGAAATCGATCAGGTAGTGCTTCAGGTAGCCCGGCGGCACGTACGCGTCCATCGTGTTCATGAAGCGCATGTCCACGTGGTTGATCCACGAGGAGACCACGTAGAGGCCTCTCAACTCGCGCCTGTACTCGTGGTGGTACCAGTCGTTCGGATCGTCGTCGCGGACTCCGTCGAAGAAGAACGGGCCCTTGGGCGGACCGGGCACGAACTTCGAACTGACCGCGAGGTAGCGCCCGTCGGGCAGAGTATCGGTCATCGCCAGTACGTCGAAGGCCACATCCAGGGTGAGCGGCCGCTCTTCGAAATCTTCGCCCCTGATCGTGGCGCCCTCGGCCACCGCGAGCTTCGACTTCGAGAACACGAACACGAAGTCCTCGGGCACGTGGTAGCCCGCGGCATGGAGCAGGCGATTCGAAATCACCCCTGCCGCACTGCTCATGTGCAGGAATCCCTTCGGATCGAACTTCACGACGTACCGGTCGCCCCGCGCGTCGCGGATGTTGAATCCGGGCGATACGCCCTGAACCTTGGCGGAGATGATCTCCAGAGCACCCGTGGTGTCAGGTCCGTTTCCGACCGTAGGCCCGACCTCCACCTGTGCGGGCGTCAGGGGATGTGCCGCGTTTCTATGCTCGAACCAGGCTGAGGGAACCACGTCATCCCAACGCGTGACGTTCAGGGCCTCGTGCTGCTCGCCGGCGAGGTTCCGTATCGTGATCACACGCGACATCTCGCCTGCCATGGCGTCTTTCATGATCTTCGGAACTTCGATCGGGTCACGTGCCTCCGGCTCTGGAATCGGCAACGTATCGGCCCAGGCGATCGGCTCCGGCCGGAGCGAGGGTGGAACAGGGTCGGCGCAACCGGCCACGACCATGGCCAGCAGCCCGAGCCACCATGCCGGCCACGTTCCGCCGATGTCTCCTCCCGGTCGCAGCACGTCAGCACTCGAGATCACAGGGGCCAGTCTCCGCGAATCCCCACCTGAACGTCCTCGTCGCTGAACCCGAGAAAGGCTACGCCGAGCAGACGCTCCTTCATCACCATCCGCGCGCCGATTCCGTAAGACGCCTGCCAGTCACCGGATGATACTTCGCCCAGGCGCCGCTGGACCGTTCCTTCTCCGAAGTAGAGAAAGAACTCCGAGCGGACGATGTCGTGGATGTCCCGCCAGACTTCGTACCTCCACTCGGCGACGAGCGAGAGCATGTCGTTGTCGGTGAACCGGGAGGTCGAATAACCGATCGCGGTTCGGCTGCCCCCGAGCTGGCTCAGGTGGAAGAAAGGAACCATCTCGTCCGAGTCGGAACGGGCAATCCGCGTTACCCCCCGAAGGGCGAGCTGCTGGCGGCGGTTGATCGGCAGGTATCCCTGCGCGATCGCCGTTATCGCGTGAAAGTCGGAGGGAGTGTCGGCGACTCCGCGCCACGCGGCCCCCTGGAGACGCAGCCAGGCGCCCGTGTCCTGAAACTCCCGGCGCCCGGTGAGGTCGAGCGTGACACCCCCGTCGATGCGCAAGTAGCGGGTGTCATCGTTCGCGCCGTACAGGTCGGAAGTGTCGAACTCGTCCCAGATCGATTCGTCGTCCGACCACACCGGCTCATCGATCTTGTTGCTCTCGAATCCGAGCCCGAGGTCGAGGCCTGTGCGCCTGCTCAGCCGGGTCGTGCCCCGGGCTCGCAGGTCCCAGTAGTCGCGGCTGTAGAGGCCACGATCCGGGTCGCTGTCCGGTCCGATGCCGTAGAAGGTGAGCTGCGCATCCCGCTGCCACCGCGCCTCGGCCACGAACGAGTGGCGCGGATCCGCGACCAGAACTCCGACCCTGTGTCTCTGCGAACCGCGGCGGGAGAGGGCGGAGTGGACGTAGAGGGGATCGTAGCGAAACAGTTGCCCTTCGATCGCGGCTGCGCTTCGTGGACCGATCGAGGCTCGGATCGTCGGGCGGAATCCCCAGTTCAGCATCGATCGGTAGGCCCGCACGAACCCGCTCGGTGCGCGCGGAACCAGGACCTGACCGGCGATCCATCCGGGCAAGTCCACCAGCACGAGCTTGAAGGGAAAGGCCACCACCTTGAGAGGGAACTCCACGACGTCCACCCAGTCCGTCGGCGGCTCGGCTGCCGGACGATCATACGAGGCCCGGATGGAATCCACCGCGGCGACGGGATCCTGACTCTGCGGATTCGCGGGCGACTCTGACTCCTGCGCGGCGGCTCCCGCGGGATGGACCATGAGCGCGACCAGTCCTGACGCGAGCAGGGCGCGCGCGTGCCTCGTCGTCCGGATCGGGACGCTCGCCCGACCGGGTGTCAGTCGCCGCAACCGGAGGTATCCGGTCCCGCGTAGGGCCGGATCAGGAACTGGTCGATCACGTCGCCATCCGTCCCGATCGTCCGTCCACGCAACCTGTCTCCCTCGACGGTCAACTCCGTGAACGAGTAGGCGCGTGACGCGAAGGCCGTGAATTGAGAGCTGTCCACGTGACGGGCATACCGTGAGGCGCCTCCCGCTCCCTGGACGATGTAAACCGGCCCGCACCCGTCCGGAACCGGCCTTCCCTCACGCACCGGGCGAAGCCTCTCGTAGTGATGATCGTGGCCCGACGCCACGAGATCGACCCCGTAGCGATCGAAGAGCGGGGTCAGATTCCGTCGGAGATCCCGGTTCTGGCCATGTCCGCTGATTCCCACCGCGTGACTGTATGGCGGGTGGTGCCCGAATACGATGGTCCATTCCACGGTCGAGTCCACGCTCGCCGCCCGCAGCTGTCCTTCCAGCCAGTCGAATTGCGGGCCGGTTCCGGCCCAGAGCCCTTCTACATCCGCCGTCTTACTGCTGGTATCGAGCGCCAGGAACAGCACGGTTCCCCAGCGGAATGCGTAGTATCGCCGTCCGGCATCCCGGCCGGGCCAGTCGAATGCCCGGTCGTAGGAAGCCCCCGCGTCGGCGCGCACGTCGTGATTGCCGACCGACGGGAAGAACGGCTGGCCGGCGAGCATGCGTCGATACACCCGAAAGTGACGCTCGGTGAAGTCAGTCTCCGATCCGTCGTTGTAGGCGATGTCGCCTACGTGGATCGAAAGGTCCGACTCCAATCGCTCCATCCGTCCGGCGAGTTCGATCTGCCCTTCGGATCCCCAGCCCGAGTCGCCGAACAGCAGGACGCGAACCGATCCGGCAGGACCTGGAATTGGGGCGGTTCGGAACGAGTGGATCCCCGACGAGATTCCCTCCGTCAGAACCTCGTACTCGATTGCCGCCCCGGCGGGCAGCCCCGCTACCCGTGCTGCACGAACTCCACGTCCGCGGTCTTCGATCGCAACTGATCGCCATCGGATCGAATCGCCCCTCGACTGCGCTCCCTCGCCGGTAGAATCTACGGTGCGGTACCTGAATGAGTCTCGCGAGCCTTCGCCCGTCATCCAGACGATCGTACCAGCATCCTGAGAGACGTTCTGGACGTAGGGAGCCCGGACGAAGGAATCAGAACTCGCGACGGTCGGAGCGGTATCCACGGGAGAAGGGAAACAGCCGGCCACCAGCGCGAATCCGGCGATCGAGGTCGATATCGCGATCCGTCTGCCGATACGGCGCACAGACGCGGCGGCGCCCTCGCGAAACGTGCCAGAACGGCGTGAAAACCGGCCGTCAGAGCCGTCGAGGGCGGCCTGTATCCTGCACGTGCAGCTAGGTCCTGAACTACGCACGGGCGACGTTCCCTCGGTGGAGCGTGGCTGCGAGCCGACCGGACTGCCGGTCCCCAGACTCGAGAAGAGAACGGAATCGAACATGATCGACCGATATAATACTTCCCCGGTCCTGTACCTCCAGCAAGGCAAGCATGTTCTCGTCGAATCCGACGACGTGGAAATCGCCTGGGACCCCGAGGACGAAGAGCATCCCCAGAACGGCGATGGAGAGGAGCTTCCGGGCCGACTTCGGCTTCCGGTCCTCCCGCTCCGTGGAACCGTGGTTTTCCCCTCTGTGGCGGCGCCGATCGCCGCCGGGCGGGACAAGACCGTGGCCGCGATCGATAGTGCGATGGATGGGGATCGGCTGCTGTTCGCCGTTGCTCAAAAGGACGCCGCGATTGAAGAGCCGACCCCCGAGTCGTTGCACCGGGTGGGAACCATCGTCCGGATCGCGCAGGTCCAGAAGGTGCCCGGAGGCATCCAGCTGGTCGTCCAGGGCGTCGGACGGGGATCGATGCTCGAGATCGACGAGAAGGACGGATACCTGGAGGCCGTGGTACGCAGGCTCGACCCGCTTCAGCCGATCGATGCCGAGGACGCCGCCTTCGCCGCGCTCTACAAGGAGGTCCAGGAGCGTGCGGCTCAGCTGAGCCGCCTTCGTGGCGTGCCCAAGGAGATCGTGGACCACCTCCTCGGCAGCGTGACCAACCCCGGGGAGATGACCGACCTCATTGCTTTCTACACGGAGCTCGAGGCGGAGGAGAAGCAGGAACTGCTCGAGACCTTGTCGGTCGAGGAACGGCTCAGGAAGCTCCTGCTTCACCTGCAGCGACAGATCGGCCTGCTCGAGGCGCAGGCGCAGATCCGCAGCAAGGTCCAGGAGGAGCTGGGCGAGCGTCAGCGGGAGATCTTTCTGCGGGAACAGATGAAGGCGATCCAGTCGGAGCTGGGCGATGATGCCGACTCGGAGGACATCGAAGAGCTGAAGGAACGGCTGGACGCTCTCGACTTGCCGGAAGAAGCCCGCGCCGAGGTGGACCGCGAGCTGCGTCGACTGGAGCGGATCCCTCGAGAGGCGGCGGAATCGCAGGTCATCAGGACGTTCCTGGAGACCGTGGCCGACCTTCCCTGGGACGAGACCACCGACGATCGCTTCGACCTGGAGCTCGCCGAAGAGATCCTGGAGCGGGATCACTACGGACTGAAGGACGTCAAGGATCGCGTCCTGGACTTCCTGGCGGTGCGCAAGCTCCAGAGCGACCGGGCGGCCGAGCGTGAAGCGGCCGCCGACAGCAGCGGGAGCGAGCCTGAGTCGGAAGAGGGTGAATCCACCGGTGACGGTGACACGGTCGAGGCTGCGCTGAAAGGCCAACCCGACGATCGGACGGGTTCGACGATTCTGTTCGTAGGTCCGCCCGGAGTCGGCAAGACTTCGATCGCCAAGTCGATCGCCGATGCGATGGGCCGCAAGTACGTGCGAGTTTCCCTGGGAGGGGCACGAGACGAAGCAGACATCCGCGGCCACAGGCGGACCTACGTGGGCGCTCTGCCGGGACGGATCATCGAGGGACTCAAGCGCGCGGGCAGCAAGAACCCGGTATTCCTCCTGGACGAGGTCGACAAGCTCGGGGTCTCCTTTCAGGGCGATCCTTCGGCAGCGCTGATGGAGGTGCTCGACCCGGCTCAGAACGAGGCGTTCGTGGACCACTACCTGGGGATCCCGTTCGATCTCTCGGACGTGATGTTCATCGCGACGGCGAATTTCCCGCACCAGATCCCCGGTCCGCTCAAGGACCGGATGGAAGCGATCGAGTTCGCCGGCTACACAGAGAACGAGAAGCTGGAGATCGCCAAGCGGTACCTGCTGCCGCGTCAGGAAGAGCTGAACGGGCTCCGAGACGACCAGCTGGTCGTGGAGGACGAGGCCATACGGGAGATCATCTCCAGCTACACGCGAGAAGCCGGGGTTCGAAACCTCGAGCGGGAGCTCGGCTCGATCGCTAGAAAGAGCGCCAGGCGTATCGCTTCGGGCGAGGCCGAAACGGTAAGTGTGGGAGCGGATGAACTGCGGGATCTCATCGGCCAGCCGAAGGTCCACCCGGCGAAGAAGCTCGAGGAGGACACCGTCGGCGTCGCTACCGGCATGTACTACACCCCGTTCGGCGGCGACATCATGCTCGTAGAGTGCAGCGTCATGCCCGGGCGCGACGGACTGGTGCTGACCGGCCAGTTGGGTGACGTGATGAAGGAAAGCGCCCGTGCGGGCCTGACCTATGCCCGCACTCACGCCGATGCGCTGGGCATCCCTGAGGAGAAGCTCAAGGATCACGAGATTCACATACACGTGCCCGCGGGCGCCGTACCGAAGGAAGGCCCTTCGGCGGGAATCGCCATGTCGATCGCGATGATCTCGGCCCTGAGCGAGCGTCCGGTACGGGCGGATGTCGCCATGACCGGAGAGTTGACGCTATCCGGGCGAGTCCTGGCGATCGGCGGCGTGAAAGAGAAGGTGCTCGGGGCCCAGCGGGCGGGCATCCAGCACATCATTCTGCCGAAGGACAACGAGGGAGACCTGGACGATCTTCCACAGGAGACGCGCGAGACACTCGACTTCCACCTCGCAGAGACCCTCGACGATGCCATGGAAGTCGCCCTGCTTCCGACAGAGGGCCAGCCGGCAGAGGCGCCGTCCGGCGGGAGCGGTGAAGCCGGCGGCGCGTAAGGGAGTCGACGAAGCGACGTCCGTCCGTCAGTCCGCGCCCAGCCGCTCCGGAATCTCCCCCGGTCGTTCGATCCACAGATCGGGCGACTCGGGGGACAGGACCGCACGATCGTTCGGGCCCCAGAGGACAGCCGCCGTGCACACTCCCGCCGCACGGCCCGATCGCATGTCGTGTACGCTGTCTCCCACGTACGCGGCCCGGTCGGCCTGATCCTCTCCCGACTCTGACAGGGCCCGCAGAACCGGCTCGGGATCGGGCTTGTAGCGAGTCACGTCGTCGGCAGTGACGATCGAAGCGAACCAGTCTTCAGGAAGCCCGCAGGCCGCAAGCCCCATCTGCGTGGCCACGCGGCGCTTGCTGGTCGCGATCGCCAGCGTTCGGCCGCGCCGGCGGAGTTCCTCGAGCGCATCCCGGATTCCCTCGAACGGACGCACCAGCCGGTCGTGCTCCGAAAGGTTGTGATCCGTGTAGGTCCGGATCATCGCGTCGGCTTCCGCGTCACTGCGGGCGAAGTCACGGACCTGAACCGCGAGCGGCTGACCGATCGTTCTGCGCCACGACTCGTCAGGCGGCGCTTCGCCCAGGTGAGTGCGCATCGTGTGCCGGAACGATGCGAGAATCAGATCCTCGCTGTCGATCAACGTCCCGTCCAGATCGAACACGACGGTGTCGAATCGTGTCCTCCCCGCGGGCCGGGACATGATCAGGAGCCGTTCGAGTAGCCGTTGACGGCGCCGGCGAAACGCTCGACGAATTCTCCCGGTTCCATCCTGGCTTCTCGGGCCAGTTTCTCGAGCATTTCCGGATCTTCCAGGTCCCGGGTTTCGAGCCGGAGCATGTACTGCCTCGCAACCCGATAGTCCTCGGAGTCTATCTCCACCAGCCTCACCGCCGTGCGTCCGGTGTCGGGATCACGGAACTCCTCGAACGGTCGAACGCTCAGGTGCCCCGAATGCGAGAGGGTCACGATGCCTCCCAGCTTCAGGGAATCGCTGACCTGGTCGGCGAGGAGGAATCGCGCGGCGCCGTAGCCGAGGGTACGGGTGTAGTCGACGTCGAAAGGCACGGGAGGAGCGCAGCGGAGCTCGTAACCCACACGCAGGTCAGTGATCGGGACACTCTCGCCGCGCGCCGCGAACCTCCGCTGCACTTCGCGGCGCAGTATGGTCTCGAGCGGAATCTCGGCCAGCCGCAGGTGACCGTACGAATCGTATTCGACCTCCACGCCGGGCATCCGGGCCAGCTCTTCGGGGTCCATCTTCTCACCGAGCCCCTCCGCCAGGACGATCAACCCGTCCGGCCGGCCGAGGACACGTCGCTTGAGAATCGCGCCCTCGAGAATCGTGCAGACACGATCCACCGTGATCGGCTCGGTCGTGAATTCCTCGGGTATGACGGTCACCGTGGCTCCCGCCGACTTGCCGATCCCGAGTGCCAGGTGCCCGGCCTTCCGCCCCATCACGGTCACGAAGAACCAGCGGCTCGTGGCGCGCGAGTCCTCCATGAGGTTCTGGGCGATTCGCGACCCGAGGTCCCGTGCCGTCTCGAAGCCGAAGGTCGGCATGTCACCGGGCAGCGGGAGGTCGTTGTCGATCGTCTTCGGAACGTGAGCGACCCGGATACGGCCCTCCGCAGCCGCTGCGATTTCGCGCGCACCGAAGGCCGTATCGTCGCCTCCTATGGTCACCAGCCGAGTTATTCCGAGCGCATCGAGCGAGCCGACGGCCCGCGCCAGCATCTCCGGGGAACGGGTGGGATTCGCCCGGGAGGTGCGCAGGATCGAACCGCCAGTTCCGTGAATCCGGGACACTTCCTCCGCGGTCAAGGAACGAACCATGTCGGTGCGTCCATCGATCAGATGCGAGAAACCGTCGTAGATCCCGATGACCTCGTATCCCTCGTCGATCGCCTTCAGGGCCGCCGAGCTGATTGCGCTGTTGATGCCGGGTGCGGGACCGCCCCCGACCAGTATGCCTATACGTGACACAGGGTCTCCTGCCTTCTGCATTCGTTGTTTCGGGTCCTGACTCCGGGAGCCCGCCGCCGGACGTCGTCGGGTGACGACCCGCCCGGGCCGGAACGCGGGCGGCGCAAGTTCCCGGCGTGTCGTCCTCCCGTCAAGTTGGCGGGAGTGACGCAATTCGTGGCAACGGAATGCAGATTCATCAGGAAGGTGATCGCTCGACCAGGAAGTCCGCCAGTCACATCATACCACGATCAATGAACTTATCCGTATTATCGTCCGGGGCATGTCTCTTGCTCGGTCCGCAGGAGTCAAGCTGTGCCGCTGCACGGCCGTACATCCGGAAATCCAGGGGGACTCCGATGCATTATCGCACGACCGCACGACCTTTCATGCTGCTTACCGCTCTCATCGGCGTCGGAATCGCCGGGTGCAGCGATGACGACGGTCCAACCGGACCGGTAACGCCATTCGATCCCAGCGCCACGGCCCAGGCCGTGTCGGAGATGGAGGACCGGCTGGATGGCGACAGTGATGTCATGATGTCGCTGGCACTGGTCAACCCGGCCATCGAGGCCGAGGGTGGCATGCTCCCGCAACTCATTCCGGGCGGTGTCACGAGGCCGACGCAGTCGTTCGACGCACAGTCGCTGGTCGACCCGACGTTCTCGATGGAGCCGATCTTTCCCGCCAATTTCCTCGGCAAGACGTTCGAGTGGGATGAAGGGCTCGGCCGCTATGCGATGACCGATCGCATGGGGGCTCCGACGAACGGAATCCGGTTCATTCTCTATGCCGTCGATCCGTTCACCGAGCAGCCTGCAACGCCCTTGAACGAAGTTGGGCTGCTGGACCTCACCGACGAGGGAGACGCGGCCGCCACGCGCCTTGGTGTGCGGGCCGAGACAGGCGGTGTCACGCGACTCGACTACCTGGTCACGGCCAGTTATGCCCTGCTGGGCGAGAACATCCAGGCGACGGCCACGGGAGCAGGCTTCATCAGCGATGGGACGCGACGACTGGACTTCGACCTCGTACAGACCGTCACGCTCAACAACGATACCGGGACGATGCAGGTGGACCTCCTGTACGACCTTCGGATGGACGACGAGGGAGTCCGGGTGGTCGTAGACGCGGGGACGGAGATCGATCTGAGCGCGTCGGAGATCGGGCTCGAAGTGATGATGACCATCACGGATGGCGGTAACGTCACGGTGTTCGACGCGATGGTCGGTCAGGATGACAGCCTGTCCGGGACCGTGATTCACAACGGCGAGACCGTGGTGCTGATCAGCGGTACGTCTTCAGCACCGGCGTTCACGGATGCAGGCGGGAATCCGCTGACGAACGCTGAAGTGGTCGCACTGACTCAGATTTTCGACCTGTTCGACGACGTCTTCGACTTCGTCGAAGATGTCTTCGAGCCGTTCGGCGCCGAGGCGGCATCGGTGTAAGGCAGGTGTGTCCTGCGACCGGGGCGCGTTCAGACTCCGGCCGCAAGAACTGGAGCGGGGGATGGGGGTGCGGGGCCGCGAGGCTTCGCACCCTCTTCTCGTTGCGGTTTCCTGCGCCGAACCGAAACCGCCGGGTGTCCGGCTCAGCCCGCGATCGTCTCACCCAGACCGTGCAGAACACGGGAGACCATGACCGGGACCATGGCCCGCCGCCACTCGGCGTCCACCGTGATGTTGGACAGAGGGTGGCACTGGCGGAAAGCCTGCTCCGCGACCCCTTCGATACGTTCTGCGTCGAGCGGGCCGCCTGCGACGATTTCCTCGACCTTCCCCACCTTGCGTGGATAAGACCCCATTCCGGACACGTACAATCGAAGCGATTCCGTGGAGCCGGCCTGGTCGATTCTTGCCACGGCGGCGACGTTGGCGAGCGGGAAATCGATCGAGTCGCGAATCCGGAGTTTGCGGAAGGCCGCCCGGGTCCCGGGCGCAGGAGGCGGCAACGAGAGCGCCACGAGAAGCTCGCCCCGCTTCATGCGCCGGTTCCACACGCCGTCCGACGTGAAGAACGAATCGATCGGTACAGTTCGTCGCTCTCCGCCGGGGCCGGCGATCTCCAGTCGGGCTCCTATCGCGGAAAGGGCGGTCGCCCCATCCGCTGAATGAGCGGCGACGCAGCGCGTTCCACCTGGCACGACGTGACAGACGTCGCCGTCCTTCTTCAGACAGAAGCCCAGCGACTCGCGCCAGAAGCGAGTCTGATTGTAGTACGTGCAACGGGTGTCGAGGCAGACGTTTCCGCCGATCGTTCCGGCACGCCGCAGCTGGGGTCCCGAGATCTTCGAGCAGGCATCTGCCAGCATGGGCCAGTCCTCGAGAACCGCCGCATCCCGACTCACGGAGTCGAGGCTCTCAGCCGCACCTATACGGATCGAGCCGTCGTCGGCTCGATCGATTCCATGCAATTCTCGAACGCGGCCGAGGGAAACGAGATGGCCCGGGGTGAACAGGCCATGCTTCATGTTGGGCACGAGGTCCGTTCCGCCAGCGATCGGCATGGCGTCGTCGCCATGCTCGTCGAGCAGGTCCAGAGCCTCATCCAGTCGGACGGGACGGTGATACTCGTAGGGGTGAAGTCGAAGCATGGCCGGCAAGATAGTGCAGATTCAGCTTCGTACCAACGAGAGACCCGCTCCCGCACTTCAGCGGTGAGGATTCTCCTTCGCGTAGTTGTGCGCCGTGATCGCCGAGATCACGTGTGCGACCCAGCCGAGGAACCCTCCGGTGCCGATCCAGAATCCGGGCGTGACGATGAGCCAGAACAGGCCTCGCCAGAACGTCCCGTTGTATATCTGACCAACGCCGGGCACGAGCAGGCTCAGGACCGCGGCGGTTCCGGGATTACGCATCATCTTCCTCCTGTTCGTACGGGGCGGATCACAGATGATTCGCCTCGCGGTACCCTACGGAGAGGAAGCGATCCGGGTTTCGGTCAGTTCCGAGAGCAGACTCGAGAGCGCCTCCAGGCCGCCGCGAAGCTGTTCCTCCGAGTATCCGAATCCCACCCGGAAGTGGCCCTCGAGACCAAAGTGGATCCCCGGAACCAGAAGCGTGTCTCGCTCGCCCTTCAGCCGCTCGGCCAGTTCGGCCGACCCGACCGGGAGATCGTAGCCGAACAGCGCTATCGCTCCGGCGTCGGGAGGGCGGTAACGCAGGACTTCAGCGTGAGCGGCAGCCCACGCATCGAGGATCGACAGGTGCCGCACGAGTATCTCCCGCGTGCGGGCGAGGATCTTCGCGCGATTCTCCGTCTCGAGAGCGGCCGTTGCGAGCCGGTCACACAGAACCGAGGGCGTGATCGTCGTGTAGTCCTTCCGCGCCCACACCTCGTCTCGAAAGCCACGATCGGCCACCAGCCATCCGATCCGCAGGCCCGGAAGACCGTAGGCCTTGGAGAGCGACGCCGTGACTATCACGCGCCGTGCACCATCCCACAGGGATTCCGTTTCCGGACCGGCGAGCTCGGCACCGCGGTACACCTCGTCGGCGAGAATCCACGCGCCGGCTCGTTCCGCCGCCTCGATGATCTCGGCCATCGAGGAAGGCGTCAGCACGGCACCGGTCGGGTTGTTGGGATTCGTGATGACGACGAGCCGCGTCCCTGGACCGATCGCACTGGCGGCGGCCCCCGGTGCGGGCTGCCAGCCTCGATCCTCCTCGAGCGGCAGCTCCACGACCTCCGCACCCAGGCTCTCTGCCAGACCCGGAGTCTGCCCGTAGGTCGGTGTCACGATCACCACCCGGTCTCCGGCCTCGATCAGCGACCAGCAGGCGACAAAATTCGCCTCCGCGCTGCCGCTGGTGACGAGCACCTCCTCCGGCGTCGCTCCCGGATACAGGGCCGCGATTCGCTCACGCAGAAGCGGCGAGCCCTCCGTGTGACCATAACCGAGCACCGTGCCGGCCGGATCGGTGCCGGTCAGCTCACTCAGCTCGCTGAGTGAGAACGGCGAGACTCCGCTTTCCGACAGGTTGTACCGGACCCGATTCTCCCACAGAGACTGCCAGCGTTCCATTTCGAAGGGGCGGAATCGCATCGGTGCCTTCCTGTTCTGGTTCAGTCCTTGAGCCGGTGCGCGAACGCCTTCCGCATCTTCGCGACCTTGGGTGCGATGACGAACATGCAGTAGGGCTGCCGTCCGTTGCGGGCGAAGTAGTCGTGGTGGTAGTCCTCTGCCGGCCAGAAGGTCTCCAGTCGCGCGAGTTCGGTCACGATCGGAGCCTCGAACGCATTCTCGGCTTCGAGCCCTGCCATCACCTCCGCCGCCGTCCGCTCCTGCCCCTCGTCGTGGGCGAAGACGACAGATCGGTACTGCGTGCCGACGTCGTTTCCCTGGCGGTCCCGAGTCGTCGGATCGTGCGTCGCGAAGAATATCTCGAGGATCTCCCTGTAGGAAATCACCTGCGGATCGAAGCTGAGCTGCACGACTTCGGCGTGCCCTGTATTTCCCCCGCATACCTGCTCGTAGGTGGGATTCTCGACTTTCCCCCCGGTATACCCCGGCACCACTGAATCAACGCCTTCTACGCGTCCGAACACGGCCTCGGTGCACCAGAAGCATCCGCCGCCGAGCGTCGCCTTCTCCATACCCTGAACCCTCCGTATCCCGTTCAACGACAGGGCGCCATGCCGCTCACCCTCTCCTTCGTGATCTCGACTACCGTGCTGTCCTCCGGGAGGTCCGTCTTCAGCGTCCCTCCCGCCACCCCGACCGGGTTCTCGCGGCGGAGACTGTCTGCAGGCAGTTTCAACCGCGTGGATACAGGCCAACTCGACCTGGGGCTGTCGGCACGTATTGCGAGGTTCCCCCGAAGCGAGGAGCACGATGTCAGATAGAAGGCACGATGGGCGGGAGCCCGCCGAGATGCGGCCGGTCAGCTTCGAGCTCGGCGCGGCACCGAACGCCGAAGGATCCTGTCTCGTCTCGTTCGGCCGGACCCGAGTCCTGTGCACGGCATCCGTGCTCGAGGGCGTCCCGCCACACCGGGAAGGGAAAGGTGGGTGGGTGACCGCCGAGTACGCGATGCTGCCGCGATCCACGAATACCCGATCCGATCGCGAGCGACGCGGCCCGCGCGGACGGACGCAGGAGATCCAGAGACTGATCGGGCGATCGCTGCGTGCAGCCACGGATCTGGAGGCGCTCGGAGCGTTCACCGTGATCGTCGACTGTGACGTTCTGGTCGCCGATGGAGGCACCCGCACGGCATCGATCACCGGTGCGTGCCTGGCACTCGAGCAGGCCATCGACTGGTTGCGCGACAAAGGGCACATCGACGGACCGGCGCTGCGTTCTCGCGTCGCGGCCGTGAGCGTCGGCATCGTCCGCGGCACTCCCTGCCTCGACCTCGATTACATCGAGGACTCCGGTGCCGATTCCGATTTCAACCTCGTGGCGCTGGAGGACGGGCGGTTCGTCGAGGTCCAGGGCACGGCCGAGGATCAGCCCTTTTCGAGTCAGGAACTCAGCGAACTGCTGCAGCTGGGCGAGGCGGGGATTCGCACTCTGGTCCGGGCCCAGCAGGCGGCGAGCCGGAGGGGAACGTGAGCGATCGGGACAATCCGCTCGAGAGGCCCACGACGCCGGAGATCTGACCGCATGTTTTCGACGGTCCGACGGTTCATCAAGACCGCAATCCTGTTTCTCTTCACAGGACTGGCATACGGGGGCTGGCTTCTCTACCGACGCGAGATCCTTGGTATCTGGCCCACTCCTCACCAGGTCTCGGCCCACTCTCATCTGGTGGCCATCGGCTTCGTGATGTTCCTGATCCTCGGAGTCGCGCTGTGGATGTTTCCACGCCCCGCCAGGGACGACGATCGGTATCGTCCGCGTCGGATCGAGGTCGCGTGGTGGCTTCTGGCGCCGGCCACGGCCCTGAGGTTCGTGGCGGAAGCGACCGGGCCGGCGGAACCGGGCGGCTGGCACGGCTGGGTGATCGTCGCGGCAGCGGCGGCTCAGTTCGTGGGATTCGCGCTCTACTTCCACACCATGTGGCCGCGTATCCGGCCCGTGGGCAGTCAGTTCAGGGAGAAGAAGGGCGAGAAGTTCTGAGCGCCCGCCATACCCGATCGGGCGTGAAGGGCAGCCGGTCCATGCGGATTCCTACCGCGTCATAAATCGCGTTGGCGATCGCCGGCAGGGACGGATGAAGCGGCCCCTCGCCGGCTTCCTTGGCCCCATAGGGCCCCTCGGGGTCGTTCGACTCCACGACCAGTGAGACGAATTCGGGGCAGTCCCGCGAGGTCGGAATCCGGTAGTCGAGAAGCGACGGCGCATCGTGCAGACCATGCTCGGGACCGCCCCGTTTGACCGCGTGGTGCTCCATCAATGCCTCTCCGAATCCCATGTACGCCGAGCCCTCCATCTGGCCTTCCACGAGCATCGGATTCAGCGCCTTCCCACAGTCGTGCGCCACCCAGATCGTCTTCACATCCACGAATCCGGTATCTGCATCCACCTCGACCTCGGCTACGTGAGCCGTGAAGGAATAGGCAGGGGACGCTCCGATCGTACCGCCCCGATACTCCCCGTGGACATCCTTGGGCGTGTCGTAGTGTCCGACCGCTCCGAGTGTGCCGTGCGCCGCCTCCGCGAGCTGAAACGCCTCCGCGATCGGAATTCGACGGAGCCCGTTCGACCGCTCGTCGCCCACGGAACCATCGGAGACCCCGTCCTCTGCCAGCTCGTGAGCCCAGCCGTTCGCGAGGCGGATCCGGGCTTCGGGCAGGTCCCACGCCGTGGCGAGTGCCCCGACCACCCTCTCCGCCAGTTCCCGGCAGGCCGACCGAGTCGCGTTCCCGACCATCAGCGTCTCGCGCGATGAGTACGCACCCAGATCCACCGGAACCAGGTCGGTATCGGCCGATACGACGCGTACGTAGCCGAGCGGAACGCCGAGTTCTTCGGCGGCGATCGCCGCCATCGTGGAATCGGAGCCCTGCCCGATCTCGGAGGCGCCGTGGAATACCGTGACCCGTCCCGAGCGTTCGATTTGAACCTGTGCAGCCGCCTGTGGCATCGAATTCGGATAGATCGGGTAGTTGGTGCCGCTGATGTAGCACGACCCAGCCACTCCGAGCCCGCGGCCGAACGGCATACGACCGTACTTCTGTTTCCAGCCGCTGGCCCTCTCGACCGCGTCGAGGCACTCGAGAAACCCGTTCGAGCGGACTCGGAACTCGTTCACCGTCTCGCCCGTGCCCATGAAATTCCGGCGTCGAAGCTCGATCGGATCGATGCCCAGTTCGGTGGCCAGCTTATCCAGCGATACTTCGAAGGCGAAGCGGGGCTGAACCGAGCCATGACCGCGCTTCGGCCCGCAGGCCGGTTTGTTGGTGTAGACCCGCGTGGATTCGAATCGGTACGAACCCAGGCGGTAAGGGGCCGTCAGAAGCTGGCCGCTGTAGTAGGTCGTCACCAGTCCGAATGACGCGTACGCACCACCGTCCAGCAGCGACCGGGCGTCCACCGCCTTCAGGGCGCCATCTTTCGAAGCACCGACGCGGTACCACATCTCGATCGGATGGCGGCCTCGATGCGAGTAGAAGAGCTCCTCCCGGGTATAGAGCACCTTGACCGGTCGTCCGGTGCGGATGGACAGCGCCGCGACGCAGAACTCGAGGTCGAACGGCTCTGATTTGCCTCCGAACGCCCCTCCCACCGCAGGCTGAATCACCCGGATCCGGGCCACATCGAGTCCGAGCACCCTGGCGAGCTCGCGCTGCAGGTAGTGGGGCACCTGCGTCGACGACCAGATGGTCAGAAGTCCGTCGGCTCCCGCGTGTGCGATCGCACAATGCGGCTCTATCGGCGCATGCGTAGTCCCATGGAAGTAGTACTCCCCCTCGACGACCACGTCGGACGCGTCCATTTCGTCGTCCACCGGTCCGAATTCGAGCCGGACGTGTTTGGTCACGTTGCCGTTGCGGCCCTCCCTCTTCGGCTCGTGGATCTGCACGGCAGAGGTGTTCAACGAGTCCCGCGGCTCGAGGAGCGCCGGAAGGGTCTCGTACTCGACGTGGATCGCCGCGAGGGCTCGATTCGCGGTGTCCTCGTCCCGGGCCGCTACCGCTGCCACGGCGTCGCCGACGTAGCGAACCCTCTCGACCGCGAGGGCATGCTCGTCGCGAGTCCAGGGAATGATGCCGAATTCCACGGGCATGTCGGCGCCGGTGATTACGGCAGCTACTCCTGGAATCGCCTCGGCGTCAGAGGTGTCGATCGACAGGATCCGCGCGTGCGGGTGGGGGCTGCGGAGGATCTTTCCGTGCAGCATGCCGGGGAGTGCCAGATCGTCCGTGTAGAGCTCCCGGCCGGTGGACTTGGAATGTCCTTCGTACCGGCGATTTCGCCGGCCGAGAACGGACATTTCGCCTGGCTTCGGTGCTCCGACGGGACCCGCCGCTCCAGCGAGAGCCGCCTGGATCTCGTTCAGTTCATCGGGATGCATCGGCACTCTCTCGCTCGCGCAGCGTACGTGCCGCCTGCTCGACTGCCTCGATGATCTTCGTGTAGCCGGTACAACGACAGAGATTCCCGGACAGGGCCTCGACGATCTGGTCACGCGTCGGACTGGAACGGGTCTCCAGCAGGGCGACCCCGCTGCACAGCATTCCCGGGGTACAGAAGCCGCACTGGGCGGCTCCGGTGAGATCGAACGCTTCCTGCAACGGGTGCAGTTCGCGCGGATCCCCGAGACCTTCGACGGTTGTCACGGGCCGCTCCTCGGCTTCCCATACGGGCAGGAGGCAGGACAGGATCGCCTCTCCATCCAGCAAGACGGTGCAGGCGCCGCAGTCCCCCTTGTCGCAGCCCTGCTTCGTTCCGGTCAGACCGAGGCCATAACGAAGTGTCTCGAGCAGCGTGTGATGAGCGGGAACTGCCAGTTCCTGGCGCTCCCCGTTCACTGTCAGGCGCACGATCTGCTTCATTGAGGACCTCCGGCGCGTTTCGAGCCGACGGAGTCCGCCGGGCGGACCTCCGGGCGCAGCGGTGCGGTATTCCGTCGGGGAGGTTAGACTCCTGCGCTTCCAACGGTCAAGCACGTCGAGGATTCATGGGTTCGATTTCCAGCAGCTCAGTCACTGCAAGGCACCGTGCTCTCGTAGCGGCTGTCGCGATTGCGACCGGTCTCCTGTTCGCGTCGGAGGCGCCGGCGCAGCAGTCCACGCTGGATGGGCCGGAGGACGCTGCGCCAATCGACAGGTGGCTCGTGTCGTCCCCGTTTTCTGCCGGTGATCTGGCTGACGAATCGAGGCTTGCCGGACCGGGCGAAGAGGGGATTCTGCCCGATCGGGGTCGTGAGCAGGCGGGCGCTTCCTGGATGCTGGTCCGCCGGGACGGCAGGGACTCGCTTCGGCTCGATTCGCTCCGGGCGGACAGGGAAACCCCGGCAGTCATCTACGCCCACTCCTACGTGCGACTCCCGGCAGACCGGACGATGACCCTGACCTGGGGCGCCATCGGCGATGCACAGGCCGGCGTCTGGATCAACGGGCGCAGGCTGCAGCGGTCGGGAGGAGAGCCGATCGAGGCGGAGGACGAGCGCTCCGTACGCGTCCGGCTGGGGGGCGGTTGGAACACGCTTCTCTTCCGAATCACCGAGCTCGATCCGGCCGCGGGTCTGTTCGGTCTTTCCGCTCGTCTGTCGACCATACAGGGGGGCACCACGATCCGTATCCAGGCCTCACGGCCTCCCGGAGAGATCCGCACGGGCCCGGAGCCCTGGGTAATCGCGGCGCCGGAGCTCCGGTCGTCAGGTCAGGTCGCCTGGCAGGAGGAGGAGTTGCTCGGAGAGGCCGTTCTGGAAGTAACCGCCTGGAGTCGCGCCCCGGTCGACACCGTGCGGGTCCGCCTCCGGGGGGACGGCATCGACGTGCGTGGAGGCGCCCGCTGGCTCACCCCCGGCGCGCCGGCGCCGGTCGGACTCTGGATCCCGCTGGACCGACTTCCCCGCCTGCGCGGACCGGGCGGGGAAGTGGAGCTGGAGTGGGCCGACGAGGAGGTGAAGCAGAGGGTGGGGGGATCGGATCTTGGCGCGGCGCCGACCGCGGGCGCCGAGGAGATTCGGCTGTCGGGCTGGAAGGTCCGCGCAGTGCCGGCGGGCGAGAAGCCCGACGAGCTCGGTCCCGCCGGACCGCTCCCCGACGCCGCCGGCTGGATGCTGGCGGGCGAGTGGAAGGTTCCCGAGGCACTCGAGGGACGGGATCTCTATCTGGATACGTCGGCGACCCCCGGCGACTTCCGCATCGGCGACCGGGCGTTCGGCGGGTCCGATCGCGTCCCGCTCTGCTCTCGTTGCAGGCGCGGGGAGAAGATCGAGATCCTGGCGAGGTCTAAGGGTGCCTGGAGTTCGCTCCCCCCGGTCACGGGCGCCCCGGAGGGGGATCCGTCCCCGTGACCACGGCCCGGGTCCTCGCAATCGTCCTCGTCCTCGCCGGTTGCGCGGACGGTTCGGCGTGGCAACGGGCGGAGCCGGACTCGAATTTGATTTGCTCGAGCGCCACAGTCGTCGCGGCGCTCGACACGGCGCTCATGGAAGTGTCGGGAATCGCGAGGGACCCGAGGCGCTCCGACCTGTTCTGGCTCCACAACGACAGTGGAAACGACCCGATTCTGTTCGCTGTCGACAGCACCGGGAGGCTTCTCGGTTCAGCTCCGATCTCCCGTGCGGCGGCCCGCGACGTGGAGGACCTCGCCATCGGCCGCTGTGGAGAGACGTGGTGTGCATACGTGGGAGACATCGGGGACAACCTCGCCGCGCATTCGAGCATCACCGTCCAACGGGTGGAGATTCCACCCCTCGATGCTCTCGGTGGTCCGTCGACCGTACGACTCGAGCCTCTCGAACCTCTGGACACCTGGAAGCTGGTGTTTCCGGACGGCCCGCGGGACGCCGAGGGGCTCGTGTTCGACGACCTGCGAGGAGAGATCGGGATTATCTCCAAGGGAAGGGAAGACGAAGTCGTCCTGTACGGCGCATCTCTCTCCGAGCTCGAGTCGGGAAGCGAAGTCGCCCAGGCACTGACGCGCGTTGGCCGGCTTCCCGTCGAGATCGGCAGTCACTCATCGCAGCTCGTGACTGGAGCGGATCTCTCGGCAGATCGCAACTGGCTCGCGCTGCGCAGCTATGCGAGTCTCCACTTCATTCCATGGCACGGAGCGCTGGATCAGGACACGACGGCCGAGGTCCTGACCGTATCCCTGCTGGGAGCGCTCGAGCCGCAGGGCGAGGGAGTGACGTGGAGCGCGGACGGAGAGGTACTGTGGCTGGCGAGCGAAGGACGAGGCGGTCGACCGCCCCAGCTCAGCCGGATTCGCTGCCCGGCTTCGAGTCGCTGACGTCCGGACGGGTTTCCGCCTCCGCCGCAGGCTCCGTGTCCGGCTTCGGAGCGCGAGCCGGGTCTGGCGACGGGCCAGGTGCGGGCTGCGTGTCCGGCGCTGCCGTCGGGCGGGTCGCCGACGGCGAGTCGCCGGAAGATTGCGACGTGCGTGGCCAGGCGCCCGGGGTTCCGGGACGGACTTCCTCGGGGAGCCGACTCAGGATGTCCTTCGTCTCCTTGCGCAGTTCGCGAGTCGGATCGGCCTCCTCCAGTTCCCTTTGAATCTGGTTGAGACTGCGACGGAACTCACGCATGGCACTGCCGAGGGATCGGGCGACCTCGGGCATGCGCTTCGGCCCGAAGAAGACGAGCACGATGACGAAGATGACGAGGAGCTCGGAGATCCCGAGACTGCCGAAGCCCATGAGTCTAAGTCCTCAGACCGATATGGCGTTGAGAACGTCTTCTCCGTAGAACATCCGGATGTAGCGGGCCTGGATCGGTGTTACGCGACGCACGGCCCAGATCAGCTCCACTCCGCTCGGTACGCCGGGCTGACTCAACAGCCGGAATCCACACTCTGATGGAAGCCGATTCGCCTTGCGGAGATTGCAGCGGCTGCACGCGGTCACGACGTTGAGCCAGCCGTTGTCGCCGCCCCGGGATATCGGAACTACGTGGTCTCGCGTCAGGGATTCACGATAGCCGAGATCCCGCTTGTGTCGGCCGCAGTACTGGCAGCTGTAGCTGTCCCGCGCGAACAGGAACGTGTTCGTGACCTGTCGCCGGAAGCGCCGGGGCACCTGTATGTAGCGCACGAGCCGGATGACCACGGGAGTCGGCCAGGTGGTCTGTTCCGACCTGAACGGCCGGTCGGGATCCACCTCCAGCGCTTCGGCCTTGTGGTCGATGACCAGGCGCAGGGCCCGTCGCACGGGGAGGATCGTAAGCGGCTCGTACGATGCGTTTAGTGCCAGACAGCCCATGTATTCTCTTCAAGGTTTGAACTGCGTGTCGCCGGAGTTTAGAGGACCGTCGATCCAATCGTCAAGAATGTCGCGATACCGTATGCAACGGACGGAAGGCTGGCGCCAGTGACTCGATCCAATGCCGGCGAGGGCGTAAAGGAAGCGAGCGTCGCCCGGGTCAGCCTGCCGAAGCCCGTGCTGCAGGGTTTCCATTACCGGGTGCCCGAGCGGCTTCGATCGTCCGCGCTGCCCGGAACTCGCGTGGTCGTGCCTTTCGGCCGGCGACGGGAAACGGGGGTGATCGAAGCTCTTCTCGATCCGGATTCGACTCCCGACAGGAAGCTCCGAGAGATCGAGCGGGTGCTCGATCCGGAGCCCGTGCTTTCTGCCGAGCTGCTCGATCTCTGCGGCTGGGTAGCCGACTACTACGTGGCTCCCGCCGGCCTGGTCTACCGGGCGGCGTTGCCACCGGGCCTGCTCGGGGGCGGCAGCCGGGAGAGTGCCGGGTTGCGAAGGCAGGTGGTGCGCATCCTCGAGGAACTGCCGACGCTCACGGAGCGGGAGGCGGCTTTTGGCAGGGCCCGCCGTCAGCGGGAAGCCTACGAGACGCTCGAGTCGATCGGCGGACAGGCGGAGGTTGCCCACATGGAGCGTCGGCTCGGATTCGGGCGGGGCATCCTGTCCGGCCTGGTCGATCGCGGCCTGGTCGAGATCACGAACGAGATCGTCGAGCGGGATCCGTTCTCCGATGTCGAGAGCGAGGAAGCGGAGGTCGAACTCAACCCGCAGCAACAGCACGCTCTCGCAGACCTCTCGCGGCTGACGGATCGATCAGAGCCTGGAGTCGCCGTATTGCGCGGCGTGACGGGATCCGGGAAGACGGTGGTCTACATCAGACTGATGCGGCACGTCGTAGAGCATGGCCGAGGCGCGATTCTGCTGGTTCCCGAGATCTCCCTGACACCTCAGACGGTGGCTCGGGTCCGTGCCGAGTTCGGTGACGAAGTGGCCGTGCTGCATTCGGGTCTCTCCGACGGTGAACGGCAGGACGCCTGGAGAGCACTGCGGGAAGGGAGGAAGCGGGTCGCGGTCGGTACGCGATCGGCCATCTTCGCTCCGGTCAGCGACCTCGGAGTGATCATCGTAGACGAGGAACACGACGGCAGCTACAAGCAAGGTGAGACGCCACGCTACAGCGCGCGGTCGGTGGCGATCGTCCGAGCCGAACGGTCCGGCGCTCTCTGCCTGCTTGGATCCGCGACTCCATCGCTCGAATCCTGGGCCCGGGTCCGCAGCGGCGCCTGGACCGGGCTGGAACTTTCGGACCGTGCCACGCCCCATCCTCTCCCGCAGGTCGAGCTCGTCGACCTGCGAGAGGAAGAAGGGCCGGTACCCATTGTCCTCTCCGACCGACTGAGGAAGGCTCTCAAGACCCGGATCGATCGGAAGGAGCAGTCGATCCTGCTGTTGAACCGTCGGGGGCACTCCACCTGGGTCTCCTGCGATGCCTGCAGCTGGATCGCCGTCTGCCGGAGCTGCAACGTTACACTGACCTGGCACCGGAGTCGCGGGCGGCTCGTCTGCCACCACTGCGCGTACGAAGAACCGGCCCGAGAACGATGTCCGGAGTGTGGAGAGGAAACTCTCATCTATACCGGCGTGGGCACGGAACAGGTCGAGCGGAGGCTGGGGGAGCTGTTTCCAGGGGCGCGAATCGCGCGGATGGACGTGGACACGACGGGCCGGAAATGGTCGCATCGCGACATCCTCGATTCGGTCCGGCGCAACGAGGTGGACATCCTGCTCGGCACCCAGATGATCTCGAAGGGACTGGACCTCCCCGGGGTCACACTGGTCGGAGTGATCGACGCCGACGTGGGTCTGAACCTGCCGGATTTCAGGGCCTCCGAGCGGACGTTTCAGTTGCTCGCGCAGGTTGCCGGCCGCGCCGGCCGTGGGACGCGACCCGGAGAGGTGCTGGTCCAGACCTCCCGACCGTCCCATTTCGCGATTCGGAGCGCCCTCCAGCACGACTACGAAGGATTTGCCCGACGTGAACTGTCGGACCGCGAAGAGCCCGGATACCCGCCCCATCTCAGGCTCGCGAACCTGGTGATCAGCGGTCGCGATGGAGACGAGGTCGAGAGCGCAGCGCTGGCTCTCGGGGAGTGGCTGGAAGGACTCGTCGAGGCGCGACCCGAACTGACCGGGACCCGGCTCCTGGGACCCGCACCTTGCCCGATCGACCGGCTTCGCGGACGCTGGCGCTGGCACATGCTGATCAAGCAGGCCCACGCAGGCCGCCTCGGTGCGATTCTCCGCTTCGCGGCGACACATGCGCCTGTTCCCGGTGGCTCGAGGCTGGAGATCGACAGGGACCCCGAAAACCTCCTCTAGGGCTCGCGCAGCTCGAATCGGACCAGCAGCGAGTCGGGAGGAGGGGTCACGCGCAGCGTGTCCGTGGGCAGAAGCCCGGCGATCCGGGCGGTCAGCCAGACGGCCAGTACCTGTCCGCCCCCTTCGTTGATCCCCGTCAACCGGTAACGCCCCGCCGTTCGGCCCGGCCGGCCCTCCACCCACTCGATGACAGGCACGCGGATCTTCCATCCCCGGATGATCCAGGCCCCGGTGGGAAGCCGGGCGAATTCGACCTGCCCGCCGAGTCGATCGGTGTCCACGGGCACATCCAGGTTCACGTAGGAATAGTCCAGTCTCCGGAGCTCCGAGGTAGCTGGATCCAGCCACATGATGCCTTCGATGTCCGGCAGGCGGCTCTGGGGAAGCGCTTCGAACTCGAGCCCGAGAAGCCCGGCCCGATCTGCGCCGCCCCGGACCAGCCGGAAACAGTGCCTCCTCACGAAGGTCTCGGAGAGCAGAACATCCGCGTCGGGTGCGTAGTATGCGACACGACCCTCGGGCTCCTGAACGAAGCCGCCGAACACGAGGTCCCGCGCCGGGATCGAACGGAACGGATGTCGCCCGTAGAACCTGACTTCTTCGAGGACGGCCTCCGAGAGCGGTCTTCCCCGTGCGTCCAGCGCGTGGCTGTGCATGACCGCATCGAATCGGAAGTACGGTTGTTGGCCGGTCCAGGACGTGGCCGTGAGCGCCTTCCGGGCCTCATCCCAGACGCTCTGAAGCTGGACGCCCTCGTCGGGAAGCAGCTCGCAGCGGGCTCGCTCGCTCACGGTGATCCGCTGGAGCCGGATCGGAACCGGTTCGACCCGGAACCGATGCTCGAGAGTTTCATCGGCTTCGAGGCGAAGCCACGGCGACACCGCCCCCACGTATCCGATCCGATCGGTCCTCAGACGAAACCTCCCCGCCACGGGCGCAGCGAGACGATATCCGCCGCCGTCACGGGTCAGCGTCCTCGCCACGACCGCGCCCGATGAGTCCTCCAGCACGACGAAGGCGCCCGAGATGGGTGCACCGGAGGAGTCCTCCACGATGCCCGAGATCGCCTGCGCGGTTGCGGGCGCGGGGCGAACGGAGAGGCACACCGCGATGGAGGCGGCCGTCAGAAGCCCCCCCCGGACCAGAGGCCCGACTCCGATCATTCCGTGGCACCTGCCCGACGGACCCCGAGTCCAGGCTCCGGGCCGAGCTCGAGCCGCGAGTCCTTCAGTACGGGACCTTCGAATGGATCGTCGGCGAGGAGAACCGCACCATCCAGATCCAGCCGATCAGCCAGCGGCGCCAGGTGAGCGGCAGCGGCGATTCCCAGCGTGCTCTCCAGCATGCACCCGAACATGACTTCCAGCCCGCACGAGCGGGCGGTATGAACGGTCCGCAACGCTTCACGAATTCCGCCGCATTTCGTCAGCTTGATGTTGACGCCGTCGACCAGACCGATCAGTCCGGGCACATCGGAGGACTTGATGCAGGACTCGTCGGCGAAGATCGGCAGCGGTGAACGCTCTCTCACCCACCGCCATTCGTCGGGTCGGCCGGGAGGAAGCGGCTGTTCGACCATCTCGACACCCAGGTCGGCCAGCATCCGGATGTTCTCGACCGCTTCGTCGGGGCTCCATGCAGCGTTGGCGTCCACCTGCAGCCGTCTCGTCGGATCGGCGGCGCGGATCGCCTCGACCATCTGCCGGTCGCGATCGGTGCCGAGCTTGATCTTCAGAATCGGCCAGCCGCTGGCCGCCGCCGCTCGCTCCGCCATCGCCTCGGGCTCGTCGATCCCGATCGTGAATGAGCTCGGCGGCGTGACGGACGGATCGAGTCCGAAGAGCTTCCAGACGGGGAGGCCCGCTCGCTTCCCGAACAGATCGTGGAGAGCGGCCGACGCCGCGGCATGGGCCGCCCCGTTTCCGGGGACCGCCTCGCGGAGCTGCGTTTCGATCGACTCGATACGATCCGGATCGGATTGCCCGGCGAGGACCGGACGCATCCGGCCCAGGGCCGCCTCGACAGACTCGGCCGATTCGCCGTAGTAGGGAGATGGATCCGCCTCCCCCCAGCCCTCCTCGCCTTCGAACTCGATCCGCGCCCATACCCTCTCGATCCGATCCTGCACAGAGCGGCTGATCCGGAAGGGAACCGCGGCCTGCAGCGGCAGGCGTTCCCAGCTCAGCTTCATTGCTTTTCCTCCCCGGTGGAAGGCGAATGGGTGAAATACGCTGCCGCATCGTTCGGCGGAGCAACGCCGGTCGTCGCTTCCACCAGGGCCCGAAGATGAGCATCGACGTTGAGTCCCAGAGCTGGAGGATCGTACCCACCCTCCAGAATCGAGACGATCCTGCCCCCGGCGCTTCCCGATGTCAGCGAATGAACCGCGAGAGTCAGGTTGCGGAAATCATCCGGCTCCAGCGTGAAGCCCCCGAGAGGATCGCCGAGCGCGGCGTCGAATCCTGCGGATATCAACACCAGCTGGGGCTCGAATCGAGCGGCCGTCTCGAGTCCGTCGACCAGCGCAGCCACGTAGCGCTCTGCTTCGAGTCCCATGGGGAGCGGCAGGTTGAGCGTCGTCCCCTCGGCCACGCCCACGCCTCGCTCGTCCGCGGCGCCGGTTCCCGGGTAGTGCGGGCTGGCGTGCATGGAGAGGTAGAAGACCGATTCATCGTCGAAGAATGCGTCCTGGGTGCCGTTGCCATGGTGAATGTCCCAGTCCACGATCAGCACCCGATCCGCGAGACCTTCCTCGATCGCACTGCGAGCGGCGATCGCCACTCCGTTGAACAGGCAGAACCCCATTGCCCGGTCCGGAGTCGCGTGGTGACCCGGCGGGCGCACCGCGCAGAACGCCGCACGATATCTCTCCGCCATCACGGCGCGTACCGCATCAACGGCACAACCGGCCCCGGCAACCGCGGCGTCCCACGAACCTGCCGATACGACGGTGTCGGCATCCAGCTGCACGATCTGGTTCGATTCGGCGGCCCGGTTTACGGCGGCTCGAATGGTCGCAATGTGAGCTTGCGTATGCACGCGGGCCAGAATCTCTGCATCGAGAGGGGCGCCCTCGACCGGTTCCACCCATCCGTGCAGATCCGGCAGCGACCGGGCCATCTTCTGGACCACGGCGCGAAGCCGACCCTGGTGTTCGGGATGGCCCCAGCCGGTGTCGTGCCGACTGCAGGCCTCGTGATGAAACAATCCGATGTCGGCCACTCGTCCGTCCCGGTTCGTGTGAATGCTGCGAGTCCGGCATCCGGAGCGATCGGGGCCGAGGTTGATCGGTCCCGAGTCCGGTTCTAGCTTCCCGGCATCGCCTTCCGTTAACCCGTTCGACTCGGAGAAGCTACAATCTACAGCCCCGTTGCGATTGATCTACCGCCCGCGAGACGTGTCCTGCGCCTTCTCCTGGTCCTCGGAGCTGGATTCGGTGCGGCCGGATGCGAGGTGGAATGGGGAGGTGCCGAGTTCCGGCTCGAGAACCCGGCGCCCGAGGAACCGCCGGAACCCGAGGTGGGAAGCGAAGCAGCCGTGCCGCCGACTCCCCTTCCCGACGGGCCCCTGCTGTTTGCCGTGCGGATCGATCCGAGTTCCGGCGCCTCACGCGCAACACCGATTTCCCGCTTCGATGTGGACGGACTGGAACCGCTCGCCGTTCCGGACAACCCTGACGAGAGCTGGCAACCGAGATTCGCGGAGCGCTTCCTTCCGGCCGGTCGCGAGCTCGAGCTTCATTCATCGGGACGAAGGATTGGAAGCCTCGTTCTCGACGGAGAGGTCACCGCTCCCCGTTCCGGGTGTCTGCCGGTCGCCACCGGTCGCTCCCTGGTCCCCGCTGGCAGTTCCGCACCGCGGTTGGCGTTCGCCTTCGAGCGCGATTCGCTGGCCGGTGACCCCGAGCGGTACGTCTCGTTCGAAGCGGACAACCGGATGCGGACGTTCGGACCCATCCTCGCCGAGCAGCTTCTGCGCTCCCGGGGTGAGAATCGGCCGTATCTGGCCCAGCGGGTAGCCCTGGACGCTGTCGCCTGGCCGGGTGATGCCAATCCCGCTTTCGCCGCCACCTACCTGATCAGCGACGACCTCGAAGGACCGGCGCCGACCGGAAACGCTGTTTCCCTGTTCTACCTGGCACGATTCGACCCGCAGCGTGGCTACTATCCCGTCTGGTCCGAATTCCGACGGTACGAGGGCGGTTCGGGCAAGGAGATCTACACGTACGTCGATGCCGTCGAGGGACCGTCCGGACGAATCGACTTCGTGGAGATGCGGGATGGATCAGGTGTGCGCCGTCTCGCGGGCAGCAGGGCCACGGAGGACGAGCGTGGGCTGGACTGGATCGAAGGCAGTGACTGTCGGGTCGAGACCCTGCTGGCTCAGTAGCCGCGCGCCGCCGGCAGCAGCGGCCGTCAGGCGACGGCGAAGGTCTCGAGCGCCTTGCCGTTCTCGCTGCGTCGGATCTCCATCAGCGCTCGATCACGCAGCTGGCGGACCCGTTCCCGGGTGACGCCCAGGATCTGTCCGATCTGTTCGAGCGTGTGTTCCGACTCGCCCTGGAGTCCATAGTAGAGTCGAAGCACCCTCGCGTCCCGCGGGCGGATCTCTCCCAGCGCGCTGGAGATGTGCTCCTGGAGAATCCGGTGCTCGACCGAGACATCCACCCGGTCGTCGTCCACGAGGAACCGTTCGATCAGGTTACTGTCCTCGGCTTCCCCGATCGGCGCGTCGAGCCGTAACTCGGCCACGTTCAGCGCGAGGAGCATCTCGACGATGGCGGGCTTCAATTCGGCCTTCAGTGCGATCTCCGGCGCCGTAGGGTCTCTCCCCAGGCTCTGCTTCAGTTCCTCCGACACTCGCAACACCCTGGCGAGTTCCGTGGCCCGGTTGAGCGGCAGCCGAACGGAACGGCTCTGTCGAGCCAGAGAGGCGAGAATCGCCTGGCGTATCCACCAGACCGCGTAGGAAATGAACTTGACGCCCTGGTCCGGATCGAACTTCTTCGCCGCCGTGACCAGCCCGATGTTCCCTTCCTGGATCAGGTCGCCGAAGGCGAGTCCCCGATTCTGATAGCGCTTGGCCACGGATACGACGAACCTGAGGTTGGCCCGGATCAATTGTTCGAGTGCGAGAGGATCTCCGGCCTGGGCAAGTCGCGCGAGACGGTCTTCTTCTTCCGGCGTGAGCAGGGGGTGCCGGCTCACGTCCTCGAGATAGAGGTCCACCATGCTGGCGCGTTCCGTGGTAAGAACCGTGCCCTCAAAACGACCATTCCGGACCCGCTTCGCTGCAGCCGTAGGACCCTCCAGGGTTTTTAGGGGACGGAAAAATAGCCGCGCCTCCGCATACCGTCAAACTGGCTCGAAAACGCAAGGGGGTGGCAATCGCACGAGCGTTGTGCAAGTTGTCCCGATCCAGTGACGGGGTATGGCCGGACCGGAAGACGGGACGAAGGGGGCGAGCCGGCCATCGCGAAGATCGTGCAAGAGGAGAGAATGGGACGCTTCGTCTGGACCTGTGCGGCCGTCAGCGATGTCGGCCGAGTCCGCGAGTCCAATGAGGATTCCGTATTCTGCGATGCGGAGTCCGGCGTGTTCGTGGTAGCAGATGGCATGGGCGGACACGCGGCCGGCGAGGTCGCGAGCGCCATCGCGTCCGAGATGATCGGAGTCCGTCTGTGTGGCATGGAGGACGAGGATGGGCTCGACGAGGCTCGCAGTCGGTTTCGCATGGCCTTCATGGAAGCCGGAAACGAGATCGTCCGTCAGGCTCAGGCGGACCTCTCACGTGACGGAATGGGCACGACGGCCACCGTGCTCGTGCTCCGCCCCGACGACAACCGGGTCGTCGGACACATCGGGGACAGCCGCGCTTACGTGTATCGGGGCGAGGAGCTGGTGCGGATCACGACCGACCACTCGTGGGTCGAGGAACAGATCGAACGCGGGATGATCACGCGAGAAGAGGCGTTTCGGCACCCACAATCGAACATCATCACCCGGGCGCTGGGAACCGATCCAATCCCCGCGCCGGACCTGTTCGTGGGCTCCGTCGAAGCTGGCGATCGCTACCTGCTGTGCACGGACGGACTGACAGACATGGTCGAGGAGACTCGGATCGCCCGGATACTCCAGACGGTCCATGAGCCACGCCCCGCGGCGTCCCGGCTCGTAAGCGAAGCCAACCTCGCCGGCGGAACCGACAACGTCACCGCTCTGGTGGTCGATGTCTCGGAGGCCCCGGTCAGAGAATAGACCGGTCCTCGTCGAGGCGCATCCGGGCCTCCTCGGCCGGCGATGAGAGCAGATCCAGCAGCGGCGTTACGTCGGGCAGGCTTCTGGGCTCCAGGCAGAATACTCGCAGGGCTCGGGTTGCCTGGTGCAACGACCTTCCGAGTCGGGGCAGGTCGATCAGGTGCTCCTCTCCCTCCGAGGTCAGACGCTGCACTTCGCCACGCCTCCGAACCAGTAACAACCTGAGCTGCAGCATGTTCGGATTGGCGGGATAGTCGAGGAACACCGAGCCCGTCTCGAGGCCCCAGTCGCGCGCCAGTCTGTCCTCCACCCGTCGGACGAGTTCGCGGCTCTCAGGGACCCATTCCGCCATGCCGACGGGAAGTTCATCGCCCTGCAGCTCGACGACCCGCTTCGGCAGGTTCCGGTTGACGAGCGAAGAGAGCAGGCGTCCGAGAACGGGCGAGACTGGCACGTCCCGCATCCGGGCGGCGATCAGCCCGAGAAGTTCTTCGTCGGTCGGGCCCGCGAGATCCTCCCTGACCAGCAGCCCCTCGTTCAACGAGCCCTCGACCAGATGCCGGAAGGCGACCGTCGCCGAGCGAACGGCGTGGTGCCAGTAGACGTTCCGGAACATCTGGTACTTGGCGAACAGCAGCGATTCGAGCGCGCTCAGGCCTTTCTCGGTCACGGCGACTTCGAGAGGGGCGCCTTCACGCTCGCGCGCCAATGTGAGCGATTCGAGAAGACGCTCGACATCCACGGCGCCATACGGCACACCGCAGAACAGGCTGTCACGCCGCAAGTAATCTATTTTGTCGAGGTCCAGCGAGCCCGACACCAGGCCCTGCAGCGGGTGACTCGAGCGACCCCGGATCAGATCCATCACGAGCTGCCTGGCCCCGTCGCCGGATCCTCCCAGCGCAGCGCTGATCGCGGGCGACTCCAGGAATCGGGCGGCCGCTTCCTCGTGGTGTCCGGGGATCGCGTCTGCCTCGAGCTCCTCCATCGCGTGAGAAAAAGCATAGTGACCGACGTCGTGGAGGAGCGCCGCGAGGCGTACGACGGGAAGGGCCTCCAACTCGTCCGTGTTCAGCTGGGAAAGAAGGCCTTTTCGGTCCAGCGCGTCCATTGCACGCCGGGAGAGGTGATAGACGCCCAGGGCGTGAAGAAATCGAGTGTGGACGGCCCCGGGGTAGACGAGATGCGCGAAGCCGAGCTGCTTGACTCGCCGCAGCCGCTGGAATTCCGGAGCGTCCACGATCGAAGCGGCCGCCCGGTCGAGCGTCACGTTGCCCCACAGCGGGTCGCGGACGGTGCGGGCGCCGCTCGCGCCCGCCCGCTCCACGAAACCTCCGGTCACTCTTCGTTCAGGATCCGCCTGCGCCTCCGTCCTGGTGCTTGCGCTGCTCGGCGTCCACGACGCTGATCGCCGCGAGATTGGTGATGTCCGCCATCGTCGCCCCGCGCTGCGTGAGATGGACCGGCTTGCTCAGACCGAGCAACACGGGCCCGATCGCCTCGGCACCACCGAGCCGGTTGAGCAGCTTGTACGAGGCGTTGGCGGCGGAAAGGTCCGGGAAGATCAGTACGTTGGCCGGACGCTTGAGATCGGAGAACGGATAGGTGCTCTCTAGAATCCCCTTCACTACCGCCGTGTCAGCCTGCATCTCACCGTCGACGGTGATGTCGGGCCGCCGTTCCTTGATGAGACGCACCGCCTGCCGGACCTTTTCCGACGAGGGGTGCGGAGCCGATCCGAAGTTCGAGAAGGAGAGCATCGCCACGTAGGGCTCGATACCCAGCCTTCGCACGAAGTCCGCCGTCATCTCCGCCGTCTCGGCCAGAATCTCGGCGTCCGGATCGATGTTTACCGTCGTATCGGCGAAGAAATACAGCCGATCCTTGATCAACAGCATGTACAGGCCGACCACCTTCTCGATCCCCGGCATCAGGTCGATCGTCTGCAGGGCGGGGCGCAGCGAGTCGGGGTAGCTCATGTTGGCCCCCCCGATCAGGGTGTGGGCGTCGCCCCGCTCCACCATCATGGCCGCGTAGTAGATCGGCTGTTGCATGTGGGAGCGCGCGTTCTCGATCGTGATGCCCTTGCGGTGTCGGCGATCAAAGAACGCTTCGACGTATTCGTCGAACTTCTCCGACGTGCGGGGATCCAGGATCTCCACTCCCTCCAGATCGACCTCGTTTGCGGAGGCCACTTCGCGGATCCGGTCCGGGCGCCCGAGCAGAATCGGGGTGCCGAGACCCTCCTCCACGATCGCATGAGAGGCACGCACCACGACCGGCTCCTCGCCCTCCGGAAGCACGATTCGCTTCGGCGTTCGCTTGGCGCGATCCATGATCGAGCGCATGAGCTCGCGGGCGGGTCCGAGACGGGCCTCGAGCTGCCGCTTGTAGTCTTCGATATCCACCGGCTTTCGGGCGACGCCCGTATCCATGGCCGCCTGGGCCACGGCCGAGGCCTCCCAGAGCAGGACGCGAGTATCGAAGGGGGTCGGGATCAGGTAGTCGCGTCCGAAGTGGAGCGCGCGCCCCTCGTAGGCCGCCGAGACCGACTCGGGCACGTCCTCCTTCGCCAGCTCCGCGAGGGCCATCGTGGCCGCGATGAACATCTCGTCGTTGATCGTGCTGGCCCGCACGTCCAGCGCCCCGCGGAAGATGAACGGGAAGCCGAGGACGTTGTTCACCTGGTTGGGATAATCCGATCGGCCGGTCGCCATGATCACGTCGTCCCGTACCGCGAGCGCGTCCTCGGGCAGGATCTCGGGATCCGGGTTGGCCATGGCGAACACGATCGGGTCGCGCGCCATCGACGCGACCATCTCCGGCTTCATCAGCCCGCCGATCGACAATCCGATGAACACGTCCGCCCCCTCGACCGCTTCGGCCAGCGTCTTCGCATCCGTCTCAACCGCGTAGCGGGCTTTCTCAGGGGTCAGGTTGTCCCGCTTCGTGTTGATCACGCCCTTCGAATCGACGAACCAGAGGTTCTCCCGCTTCGCGCCGAGACGCTCGTAGTGCCAGGCGGTGGCGATCGCGGCGGCGCCGGCGCCGGAGAATACGACTCGAACTTCGTCGATCTTCTTATCGGCCAGTTCCAGGGCGTTGATCAGCGCTGCACCCGAGATGATGGCCGTCCCGTGCTGATCATCGTGGAACACGGGAATGTCGAGCCGCTCCTTCAGAGTCTGCTCGATCTCGAAGCAGTCGGGCGCGTGAATGTCCTCGAGGTTGATCCCTCCGACCGTGGGTTCCAGCATCTCGCAGAATCGAATCACGTCGGCGGGCGTATCGGCCTTGATCTCGAGGTCGAACACATCGATGTCGGCGAAGCGCTTGAACAGTACGCCCTTGCCCTCCATGACCGGCTTGGAGGCTTCGGGTCCGAGATCCCCCAGGCCGAGAATCGCAGTGCCGTTCGACACCACGGCGACGAGGTTCCCCCGGGCCGTGTACTTGTAGACGTTCTCGACGTCCTGATCGATCTCCCGGCAGGGCTCGGCGACGCCGGGGGTGTAAGCCAGTGAGAGATCCCACTGGGTGGCGCAGGGCTTGGTGGGGATCACTTCCATCTTCCCCGGCCTGCCTTCGCTGTGATACTGGAGCGCCACTTCCTTCCGAATCTTGGCCACGGTGCGTTGCTCCGTTCTCTGGTCCGCGTTCTGGTGCTCTTCTCGGCGAGAAGGGACCGATCGCAGCAGTGCAAATACCCTGCCTCCGCGGCGGCCGTCGCGCCAGTCCAGCCGGGACCCGCTTGCACCTCGTCGGCAGCCCGGACACTTTCACGGCGAGGTGCTCGTTTCTCGCTCCACAGGGGGGACCGTGAACATCCTTCCGGGCCGAATGATCTACCTGGGCTACGGGAAATTCTGGCGCTCCGACGAGATCGTCGGGCTGCTTCCGATCGAGGAAGGCCGGGGTCCCGGTCGAAGAACGGAAGTCTGGGTGGCAACCCGTGAGGAGCCGATCCTGGCCTCTCGCTCCGAGCAGACGATTCTCGGAGAGATGGCCAGCCTGCCGGGCGATGCCGACAACGCTTCAGAGATGCAGGCCGCCCTCGAGAGCCTGCTCGAGGAACTGGCCGACATGCCTCCCGTGCTCCGCCGGCTGCTGAAGCGGGAGGGAGGTCTGGACGCCGACTTCTGGATCCGACGTCTGCGCGCACTCGCCGACCGGGAAGCCGGGCCCGAGGAGACACCTCAGGAGGAGCTCTTCGACGAGGGCTGACCCGTCGGAGAGGCGAAACCCCTGTGCGCCTCGCCGGTACTCCCCCTCCGTGATCTCGCTTCGCTCTCGTCGCCGGCCACGGCGGCCCGCCTTCAGCACGTCCCGCGTCGGACGGACCTCGATGCTCGCCCTCCTCCTGGCTCCTGCCGCCGTCCTGAACGCCCAGGAGACTCCGACTCACGAGTCCTGGAATGGCGGACGAACGATCGCACTGGTCGAGTCGGCGATCGAGGCCCGGCGACACGCCTGGGGCGACAGCGCGCTGACCGGATTCAACATCTACGCCGAGGGGCATGTCCACTACCTCGCCGACTTCGGGGGCGCAGCGGGCCAGCAGGCGATCCGGGCCGACCAGGTGGCGCTCGAGCTCCGGTGGCGCCGCGGGCTAGGCTCGATGCAGGAGATCGTGGGCCGCCAGGAGACCGAGTGGTTTCCGACGAAGCTCCACTACCACATCGATCACCTGACGCTCGTGGTGGACAATTACGGGGACCGGATCCGGGTGGGGGAAGGAGACGAGATCCGACATGCGCCGCATCCGCTCGCACCCGGCGCTCTTTCGATCTACGAGTACCGGCTGGTGGACTCGCTGGCGATGGCGCTGGGAGGAGAATGGAAGCGACTGTACCGGCTGGAGGTACGACCTCTCGATTCCTCGCTTCCCGCCGTGATCGGAACGATGGACCTGGAGCGCTCGTCCAGCGCATTGACTCGTTTGGCGGTCGGCTTCACCCCCGCATCGTACGTGGACCCGCGCCTCGTGGATGTCAGCATCGAGCTGGAAAACGCCCTCGTGCTCGGCCGTTGGTGGCTCCCCAGCTCTCAGCGTGTGGAGATCCGACGCCGGCTCGAGTACATGGAACTGCCATTCGGTTCGACCATCCGTGCCAGCTTCCGGGTGTTCGACTACGACCTGGAACCGAAGGGCAGGGGTGGCGTCGTGACCGGGCACCACGTCCGTGCCCGGCCGGACTCGGAGCTGCGCCGCTACGCCGGCTGGCGAATGCCCGAAGTGGATGCATGGCCCGAAGAGGTGACGACCGATTCGATCAGCATGGCGGAGGTCCGCTCACAGGCGACGTCGATCGCACGGGACGGCTACCTGGGGGGCAACGCGCCCCTCCGGCTGTACATCCCCAACGTATCCTCGGCCTTTCGCGTGCGGCGGGCGGAGGGAGTCTACCTCGGTGCGGGCGCTCGATGGGAACCGAGCAGTAGAGTCTCCCTCGACGCAACCGCCGGCTGGGCGTTCGGACGGGGGGCCGGTGAACTTCGCGCTGGCGTTCAGGCAGCCGTCGGAAGCAGCACCCTGAGGTTGGACGGGTGGATCAACGAGCTGTCCGACATCGGTCCCTTCGAGGCTTCGTCGGGCATAGTCTCGACGATGGGAGCGACGTTCCGCGGAGACGACTGGACGGACCCCTACTTCCGAAGCGGCGGGCGTCTCGGAGTGCGGACTCCACTCGGACCGATCGGCCGGGGTGATTTCGCCCTGGTAGCCGAACACCAGGAAGGTGCCGAACTGGAGCTGGATCCTGTCGGAAGCGCCACGGCGCGGGCAGTTCGTCCCGTGACGGAAGGCACGGACCTTCGGATCGAGCTCGGCATCGAGCGCGGATTCGGCAGTTGGGCCGGCTCCCAGGCGGTCCTCAACCTCCGCGGGCAGCTGTCGGGGGCGGCCGACTTCGGCTATACCCGATGGCACGCCTTGCTGACGACCCGACCGGAGGAGCCCGACGCGACCTGGTCGTGGGAAGCTGCTCTCGGCGCCGGCGTCGGCACGGGGTCCCTCCCCGAGCAGCAACTGTTGCTCCTGGGCGGCCGGGGAACGGTCCCCGGCTATGAATTCCGGCCCTTCGCGGGCGACGTGGCCGCTTTCCTGAACGGCGCAGTGTCCAGGTCCGTGTGGTCACCATGGATTCGGATCCGGGGCATCGCCGCCGCCGGCTGGACGGATCTCGGCGACCCGGGGTCCGAGGCCGCGGCTCGATTCGGGGCGAGGGCGACCGGAAATGTCAGGACCTCGCTCGGCGCCGGCCTCGGCCTGTTCTACGACCTGGTGCGACTCGATGTCGCACGCGGACTGAGCGAGGGCGAGTGGGAGTGGATGGTCTCGGTAACACCGGCCTTTCGTCCGCCACTGTAGTCTCAGTGACTGGAACAACTGCAGCCAGGCTGCGAGCCGGCAAGCTATTCAACTTCAAGGCGCCGTCGATAAAGGGCCGAGCACGTTGTCAATGGACCGCCGCGCGATCGCGCCGACCTCCTCGCCACTCTCGGGGTCGCGAGCCGTTGTTCGAAGTCCTGGCCCCAACGACGGTGGGGGCCTGCAATGCCCTCGGAGTCAGCGCGGAAGCAGTCTCGAGCGAATCACCCCGAGTGGTGGAGTCGGGGAGAGACACCTCCGGATCTCCAGGAGATCCCTGGTCGTCGCGTGACTCCAGCAGGCACAGAAGCAGGACCGCGGGCGTCCGGCAGGAACTCAGGATACTAAGAACTCGCATACTGACCGCCTTCTACTGTTGACTCCCGGGTTTCCGTTCCACAGCGCATACACCTCGTTTCTACCACGGGCGGTTGCACGGCGGCGACCCGAAGGCCGCCGCCATTCTTCGTTCAGTCGCTCGTCTCAGCACCCTTCCGGTCATACGCGCCGAACAGCGAGGGATCGAGGCCCTTTCGGTCGAAAATCCCCTTGAGCGCAATGTTTGCGATCTCGGGACCGTCCCCGGTCATCGTCACCCAGGTCAGGTGATCGACGTTGCCGGGACCGTCGTGGTGGAAGGACGCCCCGGCGGGCCCCATCGTAATGTGCTCGTAGCCGTCGATCTCGTCGTAGTCGTAGTAGTGAAGGTGCCCGGCGAAGAAGGTATGCTCGCGGTCTTTGAGCAGGTCCTGAATCGCGGTGAAGCTCTGGGACGGATTCTCCCAGGCAGGCTCATGGAGAAACAGGAACGTCCAACGCACGTCGGCATTCTGCTCGAGGATACCGCTGACCCATGCCACCTGCTCGTCGCCGAAGTCGACCGGCTCGGCGAGTCCCGCTACGACCGCAGAGTCAGCCATGAATTCGGCCAGCATCGCGTCAGCTTTGGCAGGATCCTCCGTCTGCAGCCTGTTGTACAATTCGAGCTTTTCCCTGATGCCCTCGGGAGCCTCGCGAGGCGTGTCTTCGCTGTTGAGGACCACGAACAACGCGTCTTTGTAGACGAAGTGGTACATGCGGGCTCCGTATCGGTCGAGCCAGACCTCTGCCGCAGTCTGGTTTGCAATGTCGTGGTTTCCGGGCGTTCGGAAGAACGGAATCGTGAGCGGCTCCAACATCTCGTCGAGGGCGTCCCACTCGGCGTTCAGCTCGGCGGCATCGTCGCTGTACCCTTCGATCATGTCGCCGACGTTGATGACGAATTCGGGCTGCAGCAGGTTGAGCTGGCCCACCGCGAGCTTGAACGTCTCCTGCACGTTCGCGCCTCCCGTCCGGTCACCGATGATGACGAACTGAAATTCGTTCGGGTCGTTCGCGAATTCACCCGACGTCCAGGGTCGCATCTCTCCCTCGAATTCCGCCGGATCGACCGAGAGGGCTGCGACCTCCTGTTCCTCAACCGTAGTACTGGACAGTGATTCGCCGCATGCGCTTGTGGCCAGCACGGCAGCA
>JAMJQL010000060.1 GCA_023554245.1 Gemmatimonadota bacterium | reverse complement strand
CAGATCGTCGAATCCGTCGCCGTCGAGATCTCCGAGCGCCGGCGCGAAGTGGTATGAGCCCTCGATCGGCACCACTCCGATCTCCCTGAAACGCGGCGAACGGTCGTCGCCCGTATTCTCGAACGCGTGCATGCGAGAGGTTTCCGAACCATCGGCCGCGATCTTGTTGGCGACCAGCAGATCCAGGTCGCCGTCTCCGTCCCAGTCGCCGAAGGCCGGGATGCTCTCGCTGCCGACATCCAGGCTCCGAATGAACCTGCGTGTCCGCACGGTCCACTCCCGCGGACCGTTCCGCTCGACCAGCAGGAGATTCTCGACCGAGCTCCGATTCGGGTTGAAGGCTCCACCGAGGACTCCCACGATCAGATCGGGGTCGCCGTCGGCGTCCAGATCAGCCACGGCAGGCGCGTTGTAGCCGCTGGTGAGAATCGGGTCGCCCCACGGGAAGGGTACCGGGTCCCCGGTCAGGTCGGGACGCTCACAGCTTCCGGTGTTCTCGATCAGCAACAGACCGGGCTCGAAGAAGTCGCCCCAGAACATGTCCGCGTCTCCGTCGTCGTCCACGTCCCCCAGCGCGAGCGTATTCGCTCCATGCAGGCTGCCCAGCTGGGCGACGATCTCGATATTCTGAAATCTGTCGGAGATCAGCCCGAACCGCGGGGCAGGCGCGGCATCGGTGGCTCCGCTCACTCCGGACGTCGGACCGGTCGCCGGAACCTCCTCGTACCTGGTCACCGTCCCGGTCAACCTGCCGATGAACAGATCCACGAGACCGTCGCAATCCATGTCGCCCGCATTGGGTATGTTCTGCCGATCCGAGAAGATGGGAGCCCCGGCAGCGTCTCGAAGCGAGTCGGACCAGACGCCGAACCCACCGTCGTCGTTCCGCCACAGCCGCACGTGACTGAAGGGGGACTCGCCGAGCAGATCCGGGTCTCCGTCCCTGTCCATGTCGGCGAATCGATACCACTCCCCGACCTCGAGGCCGGCAAATCGGTCGGAGCGCCATTCGAATCGCGGCCGGTCACCCCTGCCCGCGTTTTCGAAGTGGATGATGCGCCCGGATCGTTCCTGGATGAACAGGTCGGCATCGCCGTCGCCATCGACGTCCGCGAGTTGCGGTCTGGGCTGATTGAGGCCCCCCAGCCAGGCATGTTCGTACGGGATCCCGTCGAGATCCTCTACCGTCGGTCCCAGAACCCGACGCACGAGACCGTGCTCGTTCGGAGCGGGGCCGGGCGAGGTGACATCGGGAATCCCGGGGGAACCCGGGGGTGGGCCCGAGGGTGCGCAGCTAGAGGCCACGGCCGCCGCGAACAGGGCAAGGCCTGCTCGGATGCCCGCCGCAGACGTACGGCGGCCCGGGCCGGTCATCGCGGTCCCGATCTCAACGAACCGGCGTCGCCGTTCCCATGCCGGCCGCGTACGCACCCACCTCGATCACATCGACCACTCGCAGAGTCCCGGTATCGATCACGGAGACCCGGCCCCGTCGCACCGGACCGCCTTCCCCGGCCTGGTGTGACATCGCCTCGTGCGACATCTCCCCGTGATTCATCCGGCCGGGCTCGTCCGAGTCGGATCGGTCTTTCAGGTTCCGATTCGACACGTAGAGCTTCGAGCCGTCCGGCGTGATGGCGATGCCGTGAGGTTCTGCGAAGGACGAGTCCTCGACCACAGCTTCCACCGTCCAGTCGGCAGTGCGCACGACCGTAACGGTGTTCGCGCCGCGGTTGCCCAGATAAACGCGAGCCCCATCGGGCGAGAACACGGGGTGCCAGGGCATCGCGCCAACCTCGATCGAGGCGACCTGTGACGGTCGCGCCGGATTCTCCAGATCGAACACGAGCAGTTGCGACGTCAGCTCACCCCCGGTCACCATCGTTCGTCCATGGGGAGCGATCGCGAACTGGACGAACACGTGCGTCGGTCCGGCCAGTCGCACGGGGCTGACTCTCCCCGTCTCCACGTCGATCACGGCAATGTCGTTGCCCGCGAGACTCGCGGTGTAGACGTGACGCCCGTCGGGCGAGAGCGCCAGTGCATGCGGACGGTCGAAGAACACGTCCACCTCCTCGATGGACATGTCCGACCTGTCGATGCGCCCGATCCTCTGGGGCGGGCTGACGGCCATCATGGAACGTCCGACCCAGAGCGCGTCTCCATGCGGATCCAGAGCGAGCATGCCGGGCGTCTCGAACGCCGCACGACCCACGGGGGCTCCCTCCGGGCTGAGCTTCAGGACGAACCCGTCGCCGATCAGGGACACGTAAATCGCCGACCCGTCGGGTTCGACGGCAACGTGGTGAGGCTTCGCGTTCGCGGTGTAGCCGAGATCCTGCAGGTCGATCGTCCGAATCACGGCGTCGGTCGCCGGATCGATCACCGACACGGTCGCCGCGGCCTGGTTGGCGACGTAGATGAGATCGGCAGGCGCATCGGCCGTCCCCGACCCCGAAAGGCCGAGAACAGCCGTCAGCGCGAGAAGTGCACCGTTCACGATACCGGCCGTCCCTCGCGGCGCTTCAGCACGAAAAGTCCTTCCCGCATGCTCGTGACCACGATCACGCCGCTCTCGAAGTACGGATAGTTGCTCCATGAGCCGTCGAATCCGGGAACGTTCTCTCCGAATGGGACGGTATCGAAGTACCCGACTTCCACCGGGTTCTCGGGATCGCTGATGTCGAGCACCCGAAGTCCCGAAACGTAGTTGGACTGGTACATCCGGTCCCCGCGAACATAGAGATTGTGATCGCTGGCCGCATTGGTTCCGAAGTGCTCTCGCACCAGGATCGGATCGTCGAGGTCCGTCACATCCCAGACCAGCGTGCGCGTCCCTTCGACGCTGCCGTTGATCTCGTCCAGCTCGTCGTTGATGTAGAAGTACTGGTGATCCTCGGTGAGCCAACCCTGGTGCGTGTACCCGACGTTCGGGTACGACGCGACGGAGATCGATCGCGGGGCCTTCTTGTCGGTCACATCCGCGATCCCGAGCGCCGTCTCGGAGGCATTGAAGCAGATTTCCCGGCCCTGGTGATCGGAATCCGGACCTCGATAGATCACACACTGCGCATCGTGCGTGTATCCCGTCTTCTGTCGCCCGGTCTCCGTTTCGGCGAAGCAGCCGGCAAAGGTCGGATTGCGGGGATCGCGGATGTCGATCATGTGAAGCGCGCCCCCGCAGGTCTCGCCGCCCATGCTCGCACCTACGGCATAGGCAAAGCCGGTCTCCTCGTTGATCACGATGTTGTGAGCACTCGCGATCCGATCGTAGAAGGCAGTCGGAGCGAACGTGACCGGACCACCATCAACATCGAGAAGCCGGGTCAGGTCGAACACCTGCATCCCGTGCGGGCCAGCTCCATCAGCCACGATGTAGGCGTGATTCTCGTAGACTTTGATGTCTCGCCATGCTGCCGGGTTGGCTCCCTCGGTCAGCGGAAGGTCTCCGAGGAAGATCGGGCTCGTGGCATCAGTGACGTCCACGAAGGACGTACCGTCCATTCGTCCGACCAGGGCGAACTCACGGCCGGTCGCCGGATCGGTCCAGCCCCAGATGTCGTTGAGCATTATTCCGCGTCCCGCACCCAGGTCCTTCGTCGGAATGAAGGCCACGAGGTCCATGTCGTTGCAGTCGAACTGGCCAGCCTGGCCGCCGCTGCAGTCCACCTGACCGCCGAGCACCGGATCGAGGCTGCTCTCCTCGACGAACAGTCGGGTCGAATGGGACCAGCCGCCGTCCGCTGTCGGCACGAAGAGGTGTGCAGCGCCGAGACCGAAGTCCGCGTTCACGGCCGAAACGACGGCGAGCTCGTCGGCCAGTACGACGTTTCCGGCGAAGAAGTCTCCACCGCGCGGTTCGTCGGCGGCGATCTTCTCGGCCGCCCGCCACCCATCGCCCGAAGCGTCCGGGACGAAGCGGTATGCACGACCTTCGAAGCCGTTTGCTCCGCCGGACCCTACCCAGAGCTCCTCGCCCTCGAAGGCGACCGCAGATCCGAACCGCATCCCGCGTGTGGCGTCGAACGCCTGCAGCCGCACCGTTTCGTTCCAGCTGTCTGAATCGGCGTCTCGCGCGAAGCCGAAAACGGCGCCGGTCAGTCCGGCGAACCGATCGGTGCCGGCGAAAGCCCTGTCGTCGGAGAGGGCGAGCGACGACCCGAAGCGATTTCCCTTCTCAACGTCGTCGGACTGGAGTTTCGCGACCTGAATCCAGGTGCCGCCCCGGCGCTCGAACAGGTAGACGCCTCCTCTCTGCTCGTCGTGCCGCGTGGCCGCTACGAGGGCGCGATCACCATCGAGCGCGATCGACACCCCGAACCTGTCACCAGCCACGGTATCGTCGGCCTGGAGGACGGCTTCCTGCCGGAACTGTCCCGACCCATCCCGGCGGAAGGCATACACCGCTCCCGCCGTATCACCGCGGGCGAAAGCTCCGATGAGGAGATTGTCGCCGTCCAGAGCCAGGGCCACGCCGAAGGCGTCGCCCTCAGTCGCATCGGCGGGAGTCAGCCGTTGCTCCAGCGCCCAACTTCCGTCGGCCTGTCGGCTGAAGACATACGCCTCTCCTGCACCGTCGAGGGCAGAGTACGCCGCGGTGACCATGGTACCGCCATGCGCGTCAACGGCGCCGCCGAAGCCATCGCCGGGTTCCGCGTCCGGGGCTTCGAGTCGCCCGGCCTCGGTCCAGACGTCGCCCGCCCTCTGGAACAGGTGGACGTAGCCCGGCGTCGATTGATTCTGCGGCTCAGAAACGAACATCACGTCCCCAGCCACCGCTGCGGAGGCTCCGAATCCCTGCGCCTGCGCATCTGAGGCGACGGCTGTCGAAGCCATGTACATGATCACGGCTGCAAATGGCAGCCTCCACCGATTCGAATGTGCCTTCACGTCTCGTCTCCTCTGTTGATCCCCGATTCCGGCAGCAGGCCCCGTGACTACACGGAGGGTCGACCCCGGATCCTCATCGCTTGTGTCGGGACATGGCGCCGATCCGGCGCAGATAGCCGGCTCTTGTTCCCGTCCCCTCCCCACCGCACCCCAAAGATCGGACGCGCAAGTATCGACGGAATGGGACGACCGGTCAAGGCACGGAGCGCTGCAGCGTACCCGGGCGAGAGCCGCGGAGATGTTGACCCGACTGCCTGCAGCGGGGTTACATTCACTGTCCCCCTGCCCGGAATCGAGGTACGAGATGATTCAGGACGAACGACTTCGGCTGCCCGTCGACACCACTTTCACCGCTCTCGGATCGGTCCTCCACCGGATCCTGGCCGTCGCCCTCATAGCTATGGCAGCATCCACCTGTTCCGACTCGCCCAATGAGGAGGTGGCAGGTGCCGCCTCGGAAGAGGAGGTGGCAGGTGCCGCCTCCGAAGAACAGGTGGCCGGCGACGATCTCCTCACATCCCTGGACGAGCAGACCCGGGAGCTGCAGTTCGCTCTTAGCCCCTGGCACGGTGACCTGGACGGAATCATCGAAGAGCGTTTCGGCCTGATTCGCCTGCTCACGGTATTCGAGCCGATGCACTACGCCGTGGATGGACGAAAGCAGGGCGGGATCACATTCGAGGCGGGGCGGGAATTCGAAAAGTACCTGAATGAACGCCTCGGGATCACGCGGGCTGCCGACAAGCTCCACGTCGTCATCGTCCCGGTGCGTCGCGATGAACTGATTCCCTTCATCAGGGACGGACGCGGCGACATCGCCGCAGCCAACCTGACGATCACGGAGGAACGGCTGGAAGAGGTCGATTTCTCCGATCCCTTCGTGGCCGATGCTTACGAGATCGTGGTCACGGGCCCGGACTCGGATTCGGTCGAATCCCTGGAGGATCTGTCCGGACGCTCCGTTTTCGTGCGGAGGTCGAGCAGCTACCGCGAGAGTCTCGAGAAGTTGAACCGGGATTTGGACGCGAAAGGCCTTCCTCCCGCGGAGATCGTGGAAGTGAACGAGCTCCTGGACGACGGCGCGATTCTCGAGCTCGTCAACGACGGGGACATTCCCATCACGGTGGTCGATAAACACATCGCGGATTTCTGGACCCAGGTGTTTCCGAATCTCACGCTGCACGACTCCGTCCGTCCTCGAGAAAACGCGCAGATCGCCTTCGCGGTTCAGAAGGGAGCGCCAGAGCTGGTCGGCCACATCAATGCGTTCGCCAGCAAATACGGGAAGGGCTCACTGCTCGGAAACGTTCTCATCAAGCGATACTACGAGAGCCCGAAGTGGCTGGAGCAGGTCACCCGCTACGACGCGAACCGACGACTGGACAGCCTCATGGGGTATTTCCAGGCCAGTGCTGCGCGATACGACCTGGACTGGCGCCGCCTCGCGGCACAGGGATACCAGGAGTCCGGACTTGATCAGAGCCGGAAGAGTTCGCGCGGCGCGCTCGGGATCATGCAGCTGATGCCGGCTACCGCCCGTGAGATGGGATTCGATGATGTCAGCACCGCGGAAGCCAATATCGAGGCGGGCGCGAAGTACATGCGTCACATCATCGATACCTATTTCAGCGAGGTTGAATCGAATCCGGACGTGGAGTCGGGTTGGGCCAGGGAGCAGGCCTACGCCCTGGCAGTAGCGGCCTACAATGCCGGACCGACGAGGATTTCCCGGATCAGGAGGGAGGCGGCCGACAGAGGTCTCGACTCGAAGATCTGGTTCGGCTCAGTCGAACCCCTGGTGGCCCGCGAGGTCGGGCTGGAACCGGTAACCTACGTGGACAACATTTTCGCGTACTCGATCCGGATCCAGCTGCATCAGAGGCATCGCGAGCAGACCGAAGAGCTGCGGGACTCGGGAGCTATCCCCGGTCAGTCGTAGAGTCGCCCCCGAAGTTCCCTGGCCTCCGCCGCCGGTCGGTAGCCGGGCTCGGCCTCCGACCACGCCAGTAGCGCCTCGTCGACGGCTTCTCGCGCCGCATCCGGTCTGGCAGCGGCCGACTCGATACGTGCCCGCTCGAGGAGGACGGTCGGCTCCGCAGGCAACCGCGCCTGTACTCCCTGCAGACGATCTCTGGCCTCATCGATTCGACCGAGCTCGCGCAGGCAGGAGGCCTCCGCGGTGACGGGGTCGACTCCGAACTCCCGGATCGTGTAGAACAGCGCCGTCTCCTGCATGCCCTCGCCGGCCTCCCGGTAGCGTGGCACGGCGGCCTCGCAATCGCCCGCCATTCTCAGAGCTTCGGCCTCCAGCATCTCCCCCAACCAGTCGCTGCCCCCCAGCCCGAACGAAGCGATGAGGGACTCGAGGCCCTCGATACCCGCCGTGAGTCCCTCTGCACTCCCGGTCTCGCGATGCACCTGTGCATCGAACAGGTCCACCAGTCCATCGAGGGGTGGCCGCAGTTCCGCTCTCAAGGTGTCCAGAATACGGGCTGCAGCGGCTTCGTCACCGGCCCTGGCCCGCAGTACCGCTACGTGCCCCAGCGACTGCAGCTCTTCCAGCCGACCACCGGAGCGACCTCTCATCGCCGCGACCTGTCGCGCGAAGCCTGCCGCTTCCCCTGGTCGACCGCGAAAGTCCAGGTAGCGCTGCCGGGCATCGAGCACCTGCAGGCGTTCGGACTCGGAGTCGGCCTCGACTCCCGCGTCGTCGAGATGACGCTCGGCCTCCTCGAACTGGCCGGAGATCGTCGCGACGGAGGCGAGGCCCAGAACAGGCAGGATACGAGAAGGGTCGAGGATGCGAGCTCTCTCGTATTCGGCCCGGGCAGCAGCGAAGCGCCCGCGAACGAGAGCGAGATCCGCGAGCCGGAGATTCGGTACTGCATCCGTCGGATCGAGTGCCTGAAGTGCACGGTAGGATGCCTCGGCCGGCTCGAAGAGTCCGTCGTCCCTGAGCAGGTCCCCCCGGGCCAGCAACGCCTGCCGGTTCGTCGGATCGAGCTCGATCGTGCGGGAGTAAGCCTCGAGCGATCCTTCCGTGTCGCCCTGGACCCTGAGCAGTCGGGCGAGCATGGCGAACGCCTCGGGGTCGTGCGGATAGAGCTCCGTCCGCAGACGGGCCACGCTCAGCGCCCGATCGGGTTGTCGCCCGGCGTAGAAGTACTGGGTCTTGAGCGCGAAACGCGTGGCCTCCTCGAGCCGGTACTCGTGCCGGATCGCGGCCTCGAACGCATCCAGAGCGCCATCCAGATCGTTGGCCCCGAACCTCATCTCGCCGAGGATCGCGTGAGCCCGGGCAAAGGTCGAATCGGACTCTACCGCCTGCTCCAGGGCAGTCCGGCTTCGTGAGGCGTCTATGGCCCGGTAGAACGTCCCGACGAAGAACGGCTTCAGCGCCTCCGGATTCGCCGAGAGCATCTCCTCGACGGGCAGATCGGGTGTCGCTTCCACGTGGCCGGTCGGCACCTCGAGATCGCGCCGGAGCTGGATGGACGCAGCATCCACCACACCGAGCGCTGACGGAGCGCCGATTATGCGCTCGGCCACCGGTCGGCCGCGTTCCGTGTCCATGAGTGTCAGTCGCAATTCGATGCCTTCGCTCACGCGGTCGAAGGAGCCGGTCACGAACGCCTCCGCACCGACCTGGCCGGCGATCTCCTTGCGACGTGCGAGTGGCAGGACGAGGGGTTGATCGGCGGTACTTCCCTGCTTCTCGAGCCAGATGTCTGCCAGGGCAACCACGAACGGATCCTGGGCCAGGTCGATCTGGATCGCCTTGGGAAGGGCGTATTGCAGCCAGTCGAGCTCCGGGTCGCCCGACGCGTTGGTGAACGAGAAGAGGGCGATCCGGTGACGGGATTCCGGCAGAGGAACCTGTCTGACGACCTCCTTCCCTTCTTCGTCCTGTGCAATCACGGTGCTCGTCGCCGCCCCGAGATTCTGACCCTGGAAGAGGGAAAACAGAATCGCGCCGGCCAGCACGAGGTTCAGTCCCACCCCGATCGTGTCAGCCCGACTCCAGCGGTCCCGCCCCGGGCTGCCGTGATTCCAGGCGAGGATCGCTACGGCGGGGAGCAACAACAGCCACGAAGCAACCACGAAGTCCGTAACGTGGGCAGAGAGGACGTATCGGTTCACCGCCCAGTCGGTGAACTCGAGGAGTATCCAGCCCCCCGCCAGGTAGGCACCGACGATCTGAGGTACCCGCCGCCGCAGCAATTCCCGTCCGAAGTCGGCCATCGATCCACTCCCGGGCCCACGCCAGCCCGCATCTCCGCAACGTCCATTCGGTCGACGCCCCTTGACGGCGCGTCGACACCCCGCGTGATTCTACGCGTCCGAAGCGAAAAAGGGTTCGCGCGAGTATCTCGGCAGAGGCGACGCCGCAGAGGCGGATCCTACCTCGTCATCGATCGGCCCATCGGCGGACGCGAGGAGAGAATGCTGGACGGAAGCACCATCCCACAGCAGCTAATCGGCAACGCCGCGCTCACGGCGGCGTTCATTCTCGTCGCGTGGGCGCTTCTGCGTGAAGCTGCCCGCTGGGTGATCAAGGGACTCGTCGTGTTCGGCATCGTCGTGGGCGTGGCCCTGCTCGTCGGGCTGCTGGACAACACCGCGGCGAGCGGCCTGCTCTATTGGGTCGGGGCGTGGATCAGCGAGGGAGTGATGGCGGCCGCCAACTGGTTAGGCGGAACCTGGTCGCAGCTTACCGGGGTGGAAGAGACGGCCGCCTGAACCGGCCACAGTGGAGAATCAGCCCGGAAGCCAGGGGCTCCCGGGCTGATCGACATTCCCGAGCTTCAGTCCGACTCAGTCCAGAACGGGAATTCTCAGGACCTGACCCGGATAGATCTTGTCCGGATCCTTCAGCATCGGCTGGTTCGCCTCGAAGATCATCGGATACTTCATCGGATCGCCATACTGCTCCTTGGCGATCTTGGAGAGCGAGTCCCCGTGCTGGACCGTGTACATGGTCGCCTCGGGAGCGGGCTCTTCGACGATCAGCCGACTGTCCACCTGCTCGACGCCCTTGGTGTTGCCGACGGCCAGCACGACCTTCTCCGCTTCCGCCTGGCTCGGGACCTTGCCGTTCACCGTGGCGATGCCATCGGAATAGGTGACCCGCAGCTCCTCGACCTCGAGGCCGAGACCGATTACGGTCCGCGCGATCGCGTTCCCCTGCATCTGGTTCTGAAGCTCGAGGTCGACCGCTTCACCGGCGTCTACCTCTACTTCTTCGCCCGAGTCCTTCCAGAAGTCGAAAATCCCCATCTCGATCCATTCCTTTCGGTGACAGTTTCAAATCCGCTGGTGTTCGTCCGCGGGCATGGCTCACTCTCGCCGGGGGCCGGTCAGTCCCGCTTGAACAGCCTGGCCACGATCCCGGCTCCGACCACTGCTGCGCCCATTTTCGCCACATCATCCAGGACTCCGCCATCGTCGTCCCTGTCGAACACGCCGAGAAGTCCATCCAGTTCCTTCGAGTCCTCGCGAATCTGCTTCTCCTCGCGTCGGAGCAGGTCGGCGACGCCGGCCGAGTCCAGCCTCTTCTCACGCTTGTGCCTGCGTAGCGTTCCAAGCACCATCGGCGTCAGCGCCAGAAAGAGGTTTCCGCTCTGCTTTCGGCCCAGACCGAAAGCGGCCGAGAGACCCGCTTCGATCGGACCCTTTCGACCCCCGAACATCTTGTTGACCATCATCCCGCCCGCGGCCAGCGCCAGCGGACTCGTCAGCAGGGAGGCCATGTTGCCGAAGAAGCCCTTCTCCTCCTCTTCCTCTTCCTCCTCCAGAGCGTCGAAGAGGGCCAGCGCTCCTTCGTCGGAGCTCGACGCCAACCGCGACAGCCCACCGATCATCAGGGGAACCGCCGTCCCGATCGCTCCCGCCGCCGTATCCTCGTCCGTGC
>JAMJQL010000059.1 GCA_023554245.1 Gemmatimonadota bacterium | reverse complement strand
CGGAGGTCACTATTCGCGGTAAGAGGGTCCGGGTCGTCATTGGCCCGCCAACGGAATCCGTGTATTTTGCGCGCGTGCGGAGCGAGGCCGATAATCGCCGCACAGGTGCTTTTGACCGACTCGGAGGATCGATGAGCGAATATTTTGTTTCGAACCGGAACGAGTCCGTGCGGATGTTCGGACCCGACTGGATGGAGAAGACGACGTACGTACACCCCATCGTTCCGCACCTGATCTACGTCCCACTGATCGCGTGGCTGCTGTGGACCAGCCCCATCTCCGCCGGCGCGTCGGTGCTGTGGTTCTTCGTCGGGCTGCTGGTATGGACCCTGGTGGAGTACCTGCTCCACCGGTTCGCATTCCACGCGCCGGACGAGATCATGGAGGAGGTCCACCGGATCGTGGCCGAGTTGCCCGATGGCGAGGCCGTCGTGCCGAACATGCCGACCCTCCGTCACACGATCTACTTCTTGTTTCATGGGGTGCACCACGAGTACCCGAGCGACGCGCGGCGCCTCGTGATGCCACCGGTCGCCAGCATACCTATGGCGTTCGTCGTCTGGCTCGGATTCGCCCTCGTATTCGGAATCGCGGCGAAGCCGGCGTTCGCCGGAATGATGGTCGGCTACCTGATCTACGACACTACCCATTTCCTGGTCCACCACTATTCGATGCCGACCCGGTTCGGGAAGTTCCTGAAGCGGCACCACATGCGGCATCATTTCAAGGATCCGGACAAGGACTACGGGGTCAGCTCCCCGCTCTGGGACGTCATCTTCCGAACCTTCAGCGGTGACAAGCGTCGGCCGCGAGCCGAGGCGAAAGCGGGAGCATCGAACTGAAGCCTCGCCGGTTCGCAATCCGGATCTCGGAACGCCCGTGAATAGCGCCAGGAGTCCCCGGGTCGATGCCACGCGCCCCGCCGTGGGCCTTTCCATCTCCATCGACACGGAGGAGGACAACTGGGATCCGGCCGTCGAGGACGTGACGGTCCGGAATATCGACGAGCTGCGCAGGCTCGACGACATGTTCCGAGAGCTGGATGTCAGGGCCACCTATTTCGTCACCTACCAGGTCGCTGCAGACCCGGGGGCAGCGGCGATAATGCGCGGAATCCACGAAGGAGGGGCCGCCGAGATCGGCGCACACCTTCATCCGTGGAACACACCCCCGCTCCTCGGCGTGGAGAAGCGGGTATCGATGCTCCGGGACTATCCCCCCGACGTCCAGCAGGCAAAACTCGAGTCTCTGCTGGCCGAGCTCGAGAGCTCGCTGGGTCTTCGCCCCACCTCCTTCCGGGCCGGCCGGTTCGGCGTGGGCCGGGCCACGATCGAGGCATTGATCGAGAACGAAATCCACATCGACAGCAGCGTGACGCCATTGCTCACCTGGGAGAGCCAGGGCGGACCCTCTTTCATCGGCGCGCCCAATCTGCCGTATCGCCTGGCAGGCGGGGAGGACGTTCGCAGCCACTCGGCCTCAGGTACCGTGGTCGAGGTTCCGGTCACGGTGGGGTTCACCCGGTTTCCGCCCGAATCCTGGTCCCGGATCGCGAGGCTGTACGCGAATCCCCTCGCGCGAACGCTCCATCTGCCGGGAGCTGCCTACCGAATCGGGCTGGTGCAGCGGGTGATCCTGACGCCGGAGACGTACACGGCGAATGAAATGCTGCGTGTGAGCCGGCGGTTCCTCGCAGCCGGCGCGCCGTATCTTCACATGTACCTCCACAGCAGCAGCCTGATGGCTGGCCTGACTCCGTTCGGGGAGACGCAGGAGCGCGTAGACGGGATCTACGCGAGAATCCGGGACTTCGTGACTGGACTTCGCGAGATCGCCGACGTCCGGATGCTCACCGTCAGCGAGGCGGCGTACGCATTCGATCCGCTCAATTTCCGAGTGAGCGAAGATTCCGGGCGGGTGGAGTCCTCCCCTCGGGACGTAATCCCGGTCGAGGACGCCTCGGGGTGAAGCGATCGGCCCGTGCGGGACACCCGGACCCCCCCGCGCTGGTTTTCGGAAACGGAATCACTGCGCTCGGCGTCCAGCGGATCCTCGCGGCCGACGACATCCCCTTTTTCACCGTGGAGCGGCGGGATCCATTCGTCGTCCGCTCGCGTCATCACCACCCGCTGCCCGTAGACATCGTCGATCCGGAGCCCGAGGATCTCGAGGACTGGCTGCAAGCACTTCCGCTGAAGCGGGCAATCCTGCTGCCCTGCGCGGACATCTGGGTTACCGCGGTCGCGGACCTCGGACCGGAGCTGCGCAGCCGGTTCCCTGCGAGCATTTCCTCGCCCGATGTGATCGAAACGCTGGTCGACAAGGCCCGATTCGCGGCAACCCTGGATCGACTCGAAATCCCTCACCCGCGCTCGGAAGACGTTGACACGAGACGGGATCTCGAGGCGATCCTCGACGGTGGATTCGAGGGCGCGTTTCTGAAACCTCGAGATTCGGCTCGCTTCTTTCGCCGCTTCCGGTGTAAGGCGTTCCGGGCCGACACGACGGACGAGCTGGCGTCCCGATTGGCGCAGGTGACCGACGCAGGTCTCGGCGTGATCGTCCAGGAGTACATCCCGGGGCCGCCGTCGAATCACTACTTCATCGACGGATTCCGCGACGCAGGCGGAACGGTCAGGGCGCTGTTCGCCCGGCAGCGACTGCGCATGTATCCACCCTCATTCGGAAACAGCACGCTGATGCGAAGCGTCGCGATCGACGAGGTGGCAGGGGCCGCGGAATCGCTGCAGCGCCTCCTTGCGGCATTGGGATATCGCGGCGTGTTCAGCGCGGAGTTCAAGCTCGACCCGCGCGATCAGCGGTTCAAGCTGCTGGAGGTCAACACGCGGCCGTGGTGGTACGTGGAATTCGCGGCGCGCTGCGGCGTGGATGTGTGCGCCATGGCGTACCGTGACGCCCTCGGGGAGGCCGTCCCGACCGTCGAGTCGTATCGTACCGGTGTCGCATGCGTGTACCCTTACATGGACCTCTCGGCCTGTCAGTCGCTCCGTCGGTCCGGCGAACTGAGCCTGGCGGAGTGGGCCCGCTCGTGGGCAGGGGCCCGGCAACCGGTGTTCCGCTGGGACGACCCGTGGCCTGCGACCGCCGCCGTGGCGGAACTCATCGGTGGCAAATTGTCGGGCGGGTTCCGCCGCCGCGATGGTGATCGAGATCAATCCTGACGTCGATGGCAGGTCAGCAATGAACTTCGATTCGATCTGCGCCGCTCTCGAGGCCCGTGGCATTAGCCACGTCTTCGGCGTTCCGGGAACACAGACGCTGGGCCTGTTCGGTGCCCTGCGCGGCAGCGGTCTACGTTTCGTGCTGGCCTCCCACGAGCTCGGCGCTGCGTTCATGGCCTCGGGTCACTATCGGGCCTCGGGACGACCGGCGGTGGTGGCCACGATCGGCGGGCCGGGCTTCACCAATGCGCTCACCGGAATCGCCGAGGCTCGACTGGACTCCGTACCGCTCCTGCACCTCGTAAGCTCGCCGGCTACACGGCCGGGAGAGAAATTCCAGCTTCAGGCGATCGACCAGCAGAGGATCGCGGGACCGATCGTCAAGGGCTGCTTCCGGATTCGGAACGGTCGGGATCCAGCCTCCGTGATCGACGCGGCGCTCGACCTGGCCCTGGCGGGAGAGCCGGGTCCGGTTCTGGTCGAGTTCGACGTCCAGGGCGAGAGCGGCGGGTCCGCCGGGGACGAGCCCGGCGAAGCGAGACCGGCTGCGTACCCAACGGCGAACGAGGAATACGCTTCGCCCGAATCCCTGCTCGCCCGCTGGAGTTCTGCCGAGCGACCCGTGCTGCTCGTCGGACAGGGGGCCGTCGGGGGAGCCGCTGCGCTTCGGGAGATCGTTGATCACGGTGGCGCCCCGGTCGTGACCACGCCGTCCGCACGCGGGATCCTGCCGGAGGACCATCCAGCCGCCATGGGTTTCGACGTATTGCGTGGAGGGCTCGACGCCGTGAACGAGCTGTTTGCGCGCTCCGACCTCATCCTCGCGGTCGGCTGCAAGCTCGGACACAACGGTTCGGCAGGCTTTCGGCTCCGCCTGCCCGAGGCGGCCCTCGTCCGCGTCGATCGTTCAGGGGAAGTTCTCTCCGCCAATTATCCCGCTTCGCTCACGATTCGATCGGATGCGGCGACCGTTCTCGAGTTACTCGCCGCGTCCGGGACCGACCCGAATCAGCGTGGCTGGAGAGACGGGGAGCTGGGTGACTATCGAAAACGAATCCGAAGTTCGGACCCCTCGGCGGCGGATCCAGCCGTCACCGGATCGGAAAACGGGCGTGCTTCCGGGTTCTTCTCGTGGCTGCGCCGGGCTTTGCCCGGAGAGACGACCCTGGTCACGGACTCGGGGCTGCACCAGGTGGTCGCACGCCGTTGGTTCGAGGTTCTGGCCCCCCGCGGACTGATCTTGCCCAGCGACTTCCAGTCGATGGGATTCGGGATCCCCGCCGGTATCGGTGCCCGGCTCGCGGAGCCCGCCAGACCGGTCGCCGTGCTCGTGGGAGACGGAGGTCTCCTGATGTCGGGCCTCGAGATCACCACGGCGGTCCGCGAGCGGATTCCCCTGCTCGTGATCGTGTTCAATGACGGGAAGCTGAACCAGATCCGGTGGCAGCAGCTGAAGGACTCGGGGCATCCCTTCGGTGTCGAGCTGGCCGAGCTCGAGATCGAGACCTTCGCGAGGGCCATCGGCGCCGGCTACCTCGCCTTCGATCGCACTTTGCGAGCCGAAAGCCTCGCAGGCGTGCTGGCCGGAAACCGCCCGACGATTCTCGAGGTGACGGTCGGCGACTCCTGGTCGATGCGGTCTCAGTCGGCTGGCGCGAAGCTGAAGTCCGTGGCCCGCTCGATCAGGGACTCGGCGACCGGAGAAGGACCCGCTCGACGCTCGAGGTGAACTCAAGGCCGATCGACTCCTTGGTCAGCCGTCGGGTGTCGTCTACGGTCGATACCTGCATCAGTTCGCCGGCACTGCGCCGATCCTCGAGATCGGCCAGGATACGCACTATGCCTTCCACGTCGTCGGGATCCGCGCGGAAGCAGCGATCGAAACGTCGCGCTATCGTCCAGGCGGAGCTCTCCTCGCTCGCCAGCAGCAGAACCGGGTTTCCGGTGCACAGGTAGTCGAACAGCTTCGTCGGAACCTGCCGGGAGAGGAGTGCCGGCTGGATCATGACCAGCAGACCCGGCTCGTGCATCCGCTGAACGGCGTCGTGAAACGGGAGCGGCTCGAATCGCTCCAGCAGCTCCCGGCCACCCGCCGGAAGAGCCCCCAGATAAGCGGTGCCCGGATCGGGACCGTACTGCTCTACTGTCCAGCGCTTCCCCTCCTCGTTCCGGCGCAGCGCGGCCGCGAGCAACGGTCCGATCTTCCGCTTCGCGTACAATGATCCGAAGTGTCGGGCGTGAATCGGTGCGGACCCGGGGAAACGTGTCGATGAATCGCGTCGGCGGGCGTTCGATCCATTGACAATCGTCTCCAGCCGCGAGTCGATCAGGGCAGGATAGCCCGATCGAATCCCATCCGTGATCCCGGGACTGTTCGCGATCACCATCGCGGCATCCCGGATCACCCGATCTTCGAGATGCGCGCCCAGAAGGTCGAACAGCGGCCCACCCACCTTCCAGGTACGGCCGCTGCGGCGCGTCCACGGGTCACGGTAGTCGGCCAGGAACGGGATGCCGCCCTCGCGGGCCAGCGCCGCGCCCACTCTGATGCCGGTCCACGGCGGACCCGAGGCGAATACCACGTCGAACGGATTGCCGTCCAGGATCCGGCGACCTGCGACCAGCGCCGGCTCGTACCAGCCCTTGTGCTCGTCCGGAAAGCGGAGCGCCCAGTCCACGAACCCTCGCAATTTTCCGAATCGACGGGATGAGCTGTTGCCTGCAGCGCGGCGTGCGACCGCCGAATCGTCCGCGGTCGCCGCCCTGTCCTCGCGTTCCCCGTCCGAACCGGCAGCGAGCGACCCGCCGGCCGGCGGCCGGAGCCAATCCACGAATCGGTCGAGCCTCGTATCGCCGGGCGCCACACGCACGATCCGGTCGGGCCACGGAAACACGTCTTCGAGCGATGTGTCGAGACTCGTAAGGGAGGAGAGAGAGCGGGTAAGCACCGTGACATCGAAGCCCCGGTCGGCCAGGCAGCGCGCGAAGTGCAGAGAGCGGTGGGTGCCGCTGACATTCTCCGGCGCGAAGTGAAACGCGACGAAGAGAGCTCGCTTCACGCGTTGCCTACCGGGGCTCCGGATGGCTCGCGAGGAGTGGCCAGCTCCTGTCCCGTTCCGTCAGGTCGCGGGCCGGCAGGGGCCACGGGATCCCGAACGCCGGATCGTCGAACCGCACACCGGTTTCCAGCTCGGGTGTGTAGACGCGGTCCGTCATGTAGAGGATTTCTGCACCATCGGTCAGGCTCTGGTACCCGTGCGCCACACCGGCCGGAATAAGCAGCGCCCTCCTCTCGTCAGAATCGAGCTCGACCCACCATGCCCGCCGGTGGGTCGGTGAATCCGGACGCATGTCCACGATCGCATCGAACACCGATCCCGCGATACAGCGCACGAACTTCCGCTCATCCGCTGGCGATCGTTGATAGTGGAGACCGCGAACGACGCCCGCACGGGTGGACCGCGCCAGGTTGGACTGAACGACTTCGAAACTCAGACCCGCTTCCGCGAACTCGTGCTGACAGAACGCGCGGGCGAAAGAGCCCCGGTGGTCCTCGATCGGCTCCAGATCGACCAGGAACGCGCCGTCGATCGGGGCGGGGGTGAAGATCACGAACGCATCTCCATGAACCTCCGGATGTCCGTCATACAGGCCTCCCTCGCGTCTTCTCCCTCACGATAGCGCTGGAACCACTCGACGATCCACGCCAGCGTGGTATCGAGATCCAGCATCGGCCGCCAGCCCAGATACGTCCGGGCCTTCGAGGCGTCGAGCTTGAGGAACGTGCTCTCCGGGGGCCCGGGATCCGGGTCGCGTTCCCAGTCGAATTCCGCTTCCCAGAGGTCATAGAGTCGGTGGGCGACTTCACCGACCGTCGCCTCGCTCTCCGCCGGTGGCCCGAAGTTCCAGGCTCCGGCGAATTCGTGTCCATGCTCGAACAGTCTCTCGGCGAGCATCAGGTAGCCGTTCAGCGGCTCCAGCACGTGCTGCCAGGGGCGGGTCGCCTGCGGATTCCGGATCAGGGTGGGTCGGCCGGCCAGGAGGGAGGTCATGATGTCCGGAACCAGACGGTCCACGGCCCAGTCTCCCCCGCCGATGACGTTCCCCGCCCGCCCGCTGGCGACCGCTGCGGAGTCTGATTGACGGTCGGGGTCGAAGAATGAGTTGCGGTAGGCGGTCACGACGAGCTCAGCCGCCCCTTTGCTGCCGCTGTAAGGATCGTGTCCGCCCAGTTGATCCTGCTCGCGGTATCCCCATACCCACTCGGCGTTGAAGTAGCACTTGTCCGATGTGACGATCACGACCGCGCGCACGGACGGGATCCGGCGCACCGCATCCAGCAGGTGAACGGTCCCGAGCACGTTCGTCGAAAACGTCTCTACGGGATTCGCGTAGGAATACCGGACCAGCGACTGCGCGGCCATGTGTATGACGACTTCCGGCTTCGCCGCCGACAGTTCGGCCTCGAGCGTCTCCAGGTCGCGGACGTCGCCCGTCCGGTGCTCCACCTCGTTGGAGACGCGAGCCAGGTCGAACAGCGCCGGATCGGTCGGCGGTTCGAGGGCGTAGCCGGTCACTTCTGCGCCGAGATGTCGGAGAAGCAGGCAGATCCAGCTGCCCTTGAACCCGGTGTGCCCGGTTACGAACACCCTCCGGTCCCGCCAGAATTCCGGATCGAACATGCGTTTCGATCTCCCCTGGTTGCAGTCGATCGCCGGCCGATTCTCGCCCACGCGCCGACGATCAGGCGTACGGCCGGATCGCGGGTTTCACGGATCGACCTTTCAGGTGCCGATCCACCCCGTCCTCGAGCGCCCGCGCGTAGACCTCGAATGCCTCGCCGAAGATTCCGATCGTACGGTCGATGTCGGATTCCGAGTGGCTGTAGCTCACGACCAGGGATGTCGCGAGGACACCCCTCTCGATCAGCTCCTGCATCAGCAGGGTCCGGAACGGCTGCGAGGGATTTCCCTCCGCATCCCGTGACCCGAACACCAGGCAGCAGGGTGGCCCCAGTATCGGGACGTGGTCCCCCACTCCGGTGTCGGCGGCCGCCGTGCGTAGACCGGTCGCGAGACGCTCACCCCGGGCCCAGAGGGTCTCGATCACCGGCGCCTCCCGATACACCTTCATCGTGGCGATCGCCGCCGCGAGACCGTGCGTTTCGGCGCCATGCGTGGTCGAGAGCAGGAACACTCTCTCACGGTCGTGATCCAGGCCTCCCAGCTGCATCAATTCCCGGCGTCCGGCGAGCGCCGATACCGAAAACCCGTTGGCCATCGCCTTTCCGAAAGTCGAGAGATCCGGGCGGATGTCGTAGCGGGCCTGTGCACCGCCGAGGTGCCATCGAAAACCCGTGATCATCTCGTCGAGTATGAACACGGCGCCGTTTCGGTCGCACAGTCGCCGGATCCCCTCGAACCAGCCCGGAGCCGGTGGAGTGTACTTCTCCGCCTCCAGAACGACCGCCGCTATCTGATCGGGATTCCCGTCGAACAGCGCTTCGAGGCTGTCGAGATCGTTGTAGTCGAATTGGACTGTGAGCGACCGAGTCGACGCGGGGATGCCCGCCGGCATCGCCGTGGACCCTATGAACCAGTCGTCGACGGCGAAAAACGGGTGGTTACGACACACGGCCACCATGTCTCGCCCGGTGTGGGCGCGCGCCAGCTTCACGGCGCCTGACACAGCATCGGAGCCGTCCTTGCAGAATTTGACCATCTCCGCCCCGGGAACGACCTCGAGGAAGGACTCGGCGCACTCCAGCTCGATCCGGGCGGGGCGGACGTAATTCGTGCCCAGCTCCAGCTGGCGGTGGACGGCAGAGAGCACCGAGGGCCAGGCATGCCCGAGAGAAACGGCCCGCAGACCCGATCCGTACTCGATGAACTCGTTGCCATCCACGTCCCAGACGCGGCACCCCTCTCCTCGAACCAGGATCGGCGCCATGCCCTCGGGATACTGATCATCCCCCTTGGCGTAGGTATGCGCGCCGCCCGGGATCAGCTCGTGATAACGGGGGCGGAGTCGGTTTGAACCCTCGAAATTCATCCGTGCGTTCCCAGAAGCATCTTCCGGCAGAAGAACGCCTCCGCGTAGCCGCTGGGAGCGTTGCACTCGACGCCGCGCAGGCGCATCAGCGCGCGGAAGGTCTCGGGAGTGAACCAGCGTTTCTCGTGCTGGGATCGGAATGCGGTCATCAGCAGATCGATCTTCGACTCCACGGTCCGCTCGGACAACGGCACGAACACCGACGGCGAGCCGAGGCCGCCATCGTACTTCGGGATTTCGTACTCGAAGATCACGTGATCCCGGAACGTGTTCCAGGTGAGCTCCCCGACGATGCGGTGGTCCTGGTGAAGCTCCTCGCGGGCGTGGGTGAACACGAGGTCGGGCTCGAAGCTCTTGAGGGTTTCGAAGTAGTCCTTGATCCGGCTCTGCTCGGATGGAAAATAGGCACCACGAAACGACTCGATCTCGATTTGCGGTTCGTGCGCGCCGGAAAGGAGAACCTGCGCTGCCTCCTCAGCCTCGCGGCCTCGATCTCCCTCCGAGCTCAGCACCACCCACTTCACCGAGGCTCCCGGCTGGTCCCGGAGAAGCTCGAGAACCGTGCCGCCGCAACCGATCTCAATGTCGTCGCTGTGGGCGCCGATGAACAGAAGCCGCCGAGGCCGCCCGAGGCCGGGATCCGGCTGGAAACTTATCACGATTCACTCCCGCCAGAGCATCCAGGGGCAGTCGCCGCGTGCCTCCATCCGGTCGAAGAGGATCTTCTCGCGGAAAGTGTCCATCTGCTGCCAGAAGCCCGTGTATCGGTTGACCTGGAGGCTCCGCTCACCGATCAGCCGCTCGAACGGATTCTCCACCAGCTCTTCGCCGGGTTCCATGTAATCGAATATCTCAGGGGTAAAGTTGAAGTAGCCGGCATTCAGCCAGAACTCCCTTTCGGTGAGTTTGCCGAAACTCGTGACCCAGCCCGCGTCGTCGAACTGCACCGAATGGAAGCTGGCCGAGGTCCTGGTCGCGAGGAGTCCTCCGATCGCACCGCTCTCCTGAAACCGGCGGACGTGATCATCCAGCGGCAGGTCGGTGAGGGCGTCGGCATAGTTCGCCATGAACATCTCCTCGCCCTCGAGCAGGTGACGGACCCTGAGGAGACGTTCACCGATGTTCGAGTGAAGGCCCGTGTCGACGAAGGTGATCCTCCAGTCCTGGATGTCGGTGTTCATCAGTTCGATCGTCCTGCCGCCATCGGACATCACGAAGTCGTTGGTCAGGCATTCGTCGTATTCCAGGAAGAACTGCCTGATCATGTCTCCGCGGTAGCCGAGGCAGAGGATGAAATCGTTGTAACCGAAATGCGCGTAATAGCGCATCAGGTGCCAGAGAATCGGCTGGTAACCGATGTTGACCAGCGGCTTCGGAATCGTGTCGGAATGCTCCCGGAGCCGGGTGCCGAGTCCGCCACAGAACAGGACGACTTTCATCTGATTCTCCATCCTCTACCGGACATGGGCGAGTCGGCCGTCATCCGAACCGCTCCACCTGCTCAGCGCGAAGCCGGTCCACGAGCCGGCCGGGCGGCAGGTCCACGTCATCGTACGTGATCGGTCGGTCCTTCGCGACGGGCCGCGTCAGCGTGCAATCGAGGGAGATCGCGATCGGGAGCGTGTTCTCGCGCAGACACACATCCGACCGCTCCACCAGCCCGTAACAGGTGAATCCGCCCATGCCATCGAGGCGCTCGCCTGCAGCGAGGTCTCGCTTCGCGCAGGAAATCGTGTCGCACACCGGCGCACCGAGCGGCGTGATCGTCGGGTCGTTGAACAATGCCGCTCGGGCCACGGAATGCGTTACCTGCCAGGGAGGGAGATGATAGGGCTGGTAGAACAGGTAGAGCGGGCCATCCCCCATCTTCAGGTAAGACATCACCTCCCGCTTCGCAGGGTGGTCATTGTGGCAGATCACGAACGCCCCGGTGTGCGGAGCCGCCCCGAGCGTGTAGTCGATGCAGCCGCCGTCGGCGAAGTCGTCCGGGCCGAGTCGTTCGAGCAGGTCGTTCACGTGCTCGCATCGATACCCCTGCATGCCCCGGACTCGGGGGACGAACCCGGTGGCGTTTCCCATTACCGCGGCCTCGAGCGCGAGCTTGGATCCATCTGCGAAGCAGGCGAGAACGGCGGGATTCTGACCGAGCCGATCGGCCAGTTCTCGCTGTGTATCGGGGTTCCTGTAATGGTCCAGAAATCCCTTCAGCTGCCCCATCATGACAGGGCGATACCCCATGCTGTCGGCGAAACGAAAGAGGTTCATCGCCACGCCAGGCTCGTCACCGTCCGTATATGTGAACACCACGCCGGCATCATCGGCGTGCTGTTTGAGGATCGGGCCCACCGTGGCATCCACCTCGGCCCCCATTAGAACGACGTGCTTGCCGCCCCTGATCGCCTCGTAGCACGCCCGGGTGCCGAACTCGATGTCGCCCGTGGCCTCGACCACGACGTCCACGGCCTCCGATCGACAGACCGCCTGCAGTTCGTCGACCACGGCGATTCGGCCCGCGCGCGCGGCTGCATCGACCTCGATTGCCGTATCGGCTCTCACGATCTGCTCATCCCTGACCCCCGCGAATCGAAGAGCCGATTCGGCGTTGGCGACCGTTCGGTTCGCGATCGCGACGAGGCGCATGCCTCGGGCCGCCGTCACGAACTGGAGCGCCGTCCTTCGCGCCACGAATCCGGCGCCGATGAGGGCGACTCCGATCGACTCGCCACGCGCTTCGAGATCGGCAAGAGCGGTATCGATGATGATCACGGTGAGATGTCGGACCTTCCCCGGGTCAGTCGCCCGATTACCGCTTCAATGCGAAGTAAGCGTACATGGACTCGTCCAGTTCCGGCTGGACGGGAACCAGTGTTACGTACATCGGCTCGAACCCGATTCCCTCGCATGACTGCCAGAAGCCGTCGATCGTGTAGGACGTGTGGCTCACCCAGTTCCTCTCGTACGCCCGACGACCTCCGCCCACCGGTCGGATTCCCGAATGATACCGGACCTGGACGAGGGCGACACCGCCCGGCCGCAGCAGTTCGTAGCCGACTCGCATGACGCGCAAGCCGTAGTCCGCTGTCGGAAAGACCTCGAACACGTAGCTGCTGAAGAACAGATCGCACGGCTCTTCGATGTGAGCGAGGGCGTCCTCGGGAGAGTCCGCCTCGATCTGCACCGGCACGCAGACGCCGGCCGATTCCGCCTCGACCTGGCGGATGCACTCGGTCAGCGAGTCTGCATTGACATCGACCCCGTAGTACGGGGATGCGATCGTGGAGAAGGCCACCGCGTTCATTCCTCCACCACAGCCCCATTCGACCACGCCGTCCGCAGGCAGCGCGACCTCGGCCCAGCTTGCAGCTCGCTCGAGCATCTCACGGTGACGTCGCCCGAGGCCGAACCAGACCGCTTCGTCCTCGAACGGGCCCTCGCCTCGCCAGTGCATGATCGTCTTCAGATCCGTCGTCTCCGGGTCGTTCCAGAATCTGTGGCTGTCCCGGACCCGGCGGCCGTCATCAGGCATCCTGCGGCGGGAGATTTCCTGGACGCGACGGAGCGCTGCCAGGAGCAGCCGCTCGGTGAAGTGAATCGGATCCATCAGCTCAGAGTCCGCAGACCGCAGATTCGCGGGGCCGGGCCCGGATCACGCGCAGGCCCGGGCCAGCAGATTCCGGACGTGGTTTTCAGGACGTACGTGCCGGCGGTAGTAGCTGAGATTGGCATGCCGCATGCGCCCGGCGAGCTCCGGATTCTGGAGCAGGCGGCGACACTGCACCACGCACTCTTCGGGTTCGTCGAACGCCAGGTAGTGAACATCGGGGAGCAGTGGTTCGGGAAGCTCGAATCGGAACGGCTGGCTGACGATGGCGGCACCCGCGGCGAGCGACTCGGCCACCTTGAAGCCCGGACTCCCGTCGAGCCCGTGCGTGTTGACGCTGATCAGGCTGGTCTTCAACTGGGATGCGTACTCCCTTCGGCTCACCTTTCGGGCGAGAAGTGCGTCGGGCGCCTCGGTGGCAGCGAACTCGGTACGAATCAAGCCCACGCGATCTTCTCCGCCGAAGGCCGCCCTGAGAGCGCGGACGACCTCCACCCTGCCCCGATTCACGGCCTGACGGTCTTCGACCACTCCCTGGACCGGGGGCCACAGTCGAGTCTGAAACACGACATCGCCGGTCAGCGGATCCTCGGGACTCCGTTCCCATTCAGAAACCCGGATAGCGCCGGCGATGTCGTATGCGTCGTGCAATCTGCGCTTCGCTGCACCTGC
>JAMJQL010000058.1 GCA_023554245.1 Gemmatimonadota bacterium | reverse complement strand
AGCGCTCTGGACGCCCACTTCGACCAGGAGAGGGGCGGGCGACCCGCCGCATGCGCCTTAGGCACAAGAAGCCATGTCGCCCGATAGTAGAACGCGCGGAACGTGGCTTTCGTGACATAGCGAACCGGAGACGGGTGGCCGTGTAGAACCGATTGCGACCTTGACGCCCGCTCCAGGAAGGAGCGAATCTGGCCCGAACGGTCGATGTCGGCCGCGAACACGAAACTTCCCGGGGGGAAACGGAACTGACGATGAGCACGCGAACGGCGATCGCCTTCAACCTGCTGTCCGCGGAACTGATCGCGGTGGGAATCGGCGCGCAGGAGCCCCTGCTGATTCTCAGCGTGCTGTCTCTGGCCTGGCTGCAATCCGGGTATCGCGTGCGGAAGGTGATGGGCAAGGCCGCCAGGGTGTTCGTCGGGGCGTAGGCCCGAAGGAGGGACTCGCCGTCTCGGCAGCCGACTCAGCAGTCTTCATCGTAGCACAATGCATAGATGCCTCCGACGGCGACCGCGACCACAGCTCCCACGACTCCTATGAACAGCGCTCCCGTCTTCAAGTTATCGAACTCCGGCGCCTCCATCTCTCCGACAGCTTGAACCGGAATGTGTATCACGGAGCCATCTTCAAGAAGTCCCTCGAGCATGTCGGAAGTCAATCGTGCTTGCGTGAGTTCCATCTGCTTGCCTTCGGTTGTCGTAATCCGAACCTGCCCGTTCAGCGGAATCGCGGAGGGTTCGATTCGCTGATAAGACGTGCATCCAGTCTGTGCGACGAGGATTCCAACGAGGCCCATCAGAGCCAGAACTCGTTGGGAGTTCTTCATTCCGCACCTCCCTTGTCGCTGTGACTGATTCTGCGCCGGCGCCGTCAAGCGAGAGTCCGGTCACTTGGTTGAGGTTCACGAGCAACGCAGGCGCGTTCCCGCTGGCATTCAGCGGGATTCATATGCGGGCAGTTCTAGTCGTGTGTCAGGGCGATCAATCCCACCAGAATGCCGAAGCCCAGAGCGGCTCCACCCACGACTCCGAGGAGCACGGACTGTGTGACGTTGATCTTGCGGGCATCGATACTTGCGATCTCGTCAATTGGACGGCTAACAGGTCCGTGATCGTAGTCCCGGTAGCCGTAGAGCGTGTCACCCGCGACGTGCGGCGACTCGATGCTCTCCTGGCTTCCGCTTGAGTAGGTAACCCTGATCTGCCCGTAGGCGGCGGCCTGAGCGGGCGCAATTCGCTGATAGCTGTAGCAACCCGAGAAAGTGATCAAGAACACGACCAGACCTGTCAACAACACACTTCTCGTGAAACACCTCATAGTGCACCTCCACTTCCGGCTCCGATTGATCCTGCAGCGGCCCCGTCAAGTGGGAGTCAGGCCAGGTCACGCACTGCAGATCGGTAGATCCGTCACATCACGGTCGAGGGGTGCCCGGCACCGTGCCCGCGCTGGCGCGAGCACGGATGAGATTGAGACGCGAGATAATTGAAGACGCAGTGCCGTGCCGAGAAACCGTCGGTTGCGAGCACGGCGCAACGCGGGGTTGCCACTCGCGGCCCGGTCCCGGGATCGAGATCCAGGTGTTCTGCGATGTGAAGCGGGACGCCCCGACTTTCCCGAAGTCGTCACGAGAATTCCAGGCGGGACTTCAAGGACTGTGACAGTTTTGACTGCAGCGTAATCGCAAGCCAGCGGCATGCCGGAGGAGGGACTCGCCGTCGGCCGCGCCAGCGGCTGACATTGAGCGGGCGTCAGCCCGCGAACTACCCTCAAGTCTCTATGCCGGAGGAGGGACTCGCCGTCGACCGCGCCAGCGGGCGACATTGAGCGGGCGTCAGCCCGCGAATCACCCTCAAGGGATTGCTCCCACTGGATTTTGAGTCCTTCAGATAGAGGTCGATTCGAACAGCTGTTCCCTTAGTCGCCAGAGCTTAGACGTTGAAAAACCGGCCTTTCGTGAAGAGGGCCGGATATTCCGTTGTAGGCATAGCCGGGCCTAGCCGATCGTAGCGTGTGTCATTTCTGTGTCAAAACCGGCCCTTGTCCAATCACAAGACTTACGGTGCCACCGGGCCACCAAAGAACAGCGCCCGACCTTGGGCCGGGCGCTGCGGTGCTCACCCGCTGTCTCGTGGCCTACTTCATCTTGCAGGTCTCGTCGTACTTGACGAAGTCCACCGTCACGTCGCCTTTGCCGTTGACCGTGAACTTGGTCGTGACCTTGGACTTCCAGTTCGGCGCCTGGCCCTTGCCTATGACTACCCAGTTGTCCGTGAAGGACTCGGTATACGGGTACCCGGCCGGGGCGCCGTGTTGATGGGGCGACCAGTCGAACGAGTTGTTCCACACGTACTCCCAGCCGGTGTCTCGACCCACACCCTTTCCGTGCACCGTGAATTTCCACTGGTAGTTGTAGTTGCCGCTGGCGGACTCGGTGTACGTCTCGAGCCAGTGAAACCGGAGGTCCGCGTCCACCGTCTCAAGGCAGTTGGCCTGTGAGAATGAAGCCTCGAGCCAGAAGTTGTCGACAACCTTGAATCCGGGAGCCTCGGGCGTAGCCTCGTCGATCGCTGTCGGTGCCTGGTCGCAGCCGGCCGCCACGACGAGCGCGAGTGCGACAACGAGTGGGATACGGCGTAACATGGAGCACCTCCTACATACGGAGCGGGACATCAGCCAGGAGGGGGTCCGGCAGGGATGTTGGGGCCGCCATAAATCTGTGACTCGTCTCAGTGCGCGTCAACTGCGGCCCGACCGCGACACGCCCCCTGACCGCCGTGGCAGAGCCCCGGTCAGACCCGCCCCGCCCCTAGCTCCTCTCTGAGCAGCCGCCGGAGCTTCGCCCTCAATCCCGCCAGCCTGGCCTCCGTGTTTTGTACCTCACGCGGCACGGCTGGGTGAACCGCCCCGGGTTTGTCGGAGACTCCATCACGTGAGAGGATTGGGCCATGAAGCAGAGGATACGGTACTCGGCAGAAGTACGAGAGCGGGCGGTTCGGATGGTCGTCGAGCACGAGCGGGAGTACGAGTCGCAGTGGGCGGCGATCCGGTCGATCGCGGAGAAGATCGGGTGCACGGCGGAGACGTTGCGCCGGTGGGTACGCCAGGCCGAGCGGGATGCGGGACGGCGTCCGGGTCTGACGATGGAAGAGCGTCAGCGCGTGCGGGAGCTGGAGCGTGAGAACCGTGAGCTTCGGCGGGCGAACGAGATCCTGCGCAAGGGGTGTTATCGTCGTCAGGAAGGTCAAGCTGAAGTGGCGACACTCAACTCGGGAGCTCTCCGGTAAACCCGGGGCGGTTCACTTTCATGACCTCCGAAGATCTGCCATTCGCAATATGACCAGGGCCGGAATCGACCGGACCGTTGCGATGGGAATCTCAGGTCATACGACGGAGTCGACATTCCTTCGGTACAGAATTGCGGATGCGACTCGCCAGGACGACGCGATGGAGAGGCTCAACGAGCTGGACCCGGAGTCTTCCGCAGAAGTTGTGTCATTTTTGTGTCAATCTGAACGGGCGGCTGGAGAGTGAACGCCCGTAAGTCTTTATGCCGGAGGAGGGACTCGCCGTCGGCCGCGCCAGCGGGCGACATTGAGCGGGCGTCAGCCCGCGAACTACCCTCAAGTCCTGATGCCGGAGGAGGGACTCGAACCCTCAAGGGATTGCTCCCACCGGATTTTGAGTCCGGCGCGTCTGCCAGTTCCGCCACTCCGGCGCCTCAGAGGCCGCGCGTAAAACCCGGGCGCGACCGGCACGAGAACCTACCCTGTCGGCACTCTTCCTGCCACGCGTTCTTCGACCCGCTCCAGCAGGCTGTCGAGGTGCGCTCGCGCACCGCCCACGACCGCTTCCATGCCTGACTCGAACCCCGGACCGTACCGATTCGATCCCAGCACGCTTCCCCCGGCATCGAGCGCGGCTTCGAATCCCCTGGGAACGAGGGCTTCGGCACCTTCGGCCGAGAGATCGCGCAGGGTCCCGGCCTCGCGAATGAAGAAGGGCGAGCCGGCGGAGAGTCCGTACTCCACGGTGCGGCTCCCATACTCCGCCAGGTCCAGTCGTTCCTCCACCCGTACCACCTGTCCGGCAGCGTTAAAGTAGGCAGTGAAGTTGGACGTCGCATCTCCCTGTTCGAAAGAGCCTTGCACGGTATCCCCCGCGATCGACCGGGAAGCGAGAGACTGAAACCGCCTCGAGGCCAGTTCGACCGACTCGGCGTCACCGGTGCGCTGAATCTCGTCGCCCGGCCTCCGGGTCGCCTCCACCGTGGTCTCCTCGCCCGGCGGGCAGTCTGAAACGTCCTCCGCCAGGTAGACCCATTGCACGGCACGGATCGCACTCTCGTACTCCGATCCCGCACCATCGGCAGGCGCGGTGACAACTTCACCGCGCACCCGTGCCCGAAGCCTGTCCCCTGCTCGAGCCCCCAGTTCGGCAACGGCATCGGACAGGTCGGCTCCCGGCGCTTCCAGCACCCACGATGCCCCGGAGTCACCACACCGCCGCAGACTCAGTCCTTCATGGTGGACGGTCAGAACGCCCTCGATCGTATCGGCAACGACGCTGGTTGCATCGGCGGCTCCCGGCGGGCGACTTTGTCCGTCGTCCCCCGAACAGGCGACGCACCCGATCGAGAGTCCCAGTAGAGCAAAATGGAACCGAGACGACGATGCGAAATCCGATATCCACGTCGATCCCATGTATCTGCCTGTTCCTTTCGATGATGTCCTGCAGCGGCCCCGAGGAAGCGGCCGACGGGACGAGTCCCGACCCGCCTCCGGGAATCGCCGGGGTGATCACCTTCGATCTCGAGCCGATCAGCGAAGACGGGCTCACCGGTCCGCCCGACGGTCTTCGTTCCGTCAGCTACGAATTCTGCATTCCTGCCGACAGCGCCAGTGCAGCCGAAGTTCTGGCCATTGATACGTCGCTGGAATTCCATTCCAGCTCGCCCGGGCGCATCGGATGCTCGGACACACAGACCCTGTGCATCGGCTCGACGCATCAGCCCGAATGGCGGTCGATCCTCGAGCGTCTCTCGGCCCTCGACTACGTAACGCGAATCGACCAGACCTTCTGGGAATGAGCTCTCAATCCCGCGGTCCGATCGTATACCGGACCGCATATTGAATGCCGAGTTCATCGCGCTCGACCCCGTATACGAACCCTTCCGCGAATCGACGCGCGGAGAACCCCGGAGGCAACGTGAGCCGGGCTGCATAGCGACCGCCAGACTCGAACACGTCCACCTGCTTCGCCGAGGACGCTTCGAACGAGTCAGCCGACCAGGGAAGCGCGAACAGGCGGCCATCCGGATGCGACACCCAAAGCTCGGCCACGTGCGGGAGCGATCCGGGCCAGCGCGCCCGTTCGATGACCTGTTCCACCACGGCGGCTCCGCCGGGACCGTCCGCAGCGGACGCTCTCAGACCCGCGATCAGCATCTCCTCGACCCGGGGCGTGACTCGTATCGCGTCGCGCTCGAGCCTGATCGCGCGCACCGGGGTGCCCGCTTCATCGTATGCCCGGATCTCGTATGGAGTGCCGGGAGTCCACCAGGTGAGACCCTGCGGCCCGACGGACCAGCTCGGCCTGACGGGCACGATCTCGATCGGCGATGAAGGGCTCGCGGGCGTGGAGGGAACCGACCACCGAGCGATCGTGTCGCGGCGCGCCCGGTCCAGGTCGCCTTCGAAGCTGACGAGATCGTGGGCGACGGAGGGTCCCTGACGGGGGCCGGGGACCGCGAACAGGTCCGCGAGCAGGCGCCCATCCGGAGCCACCTGCCACCCGGCGAATCGTGCCGGCAGCGGATTCCCCGCGGCGTCGCGAGACTCGGTCAGTCGTGCAATGCCGAGAAAGCTCCCGTCGGCCTCGAAGCGGTGTAGTTCCGGAGGAAAGGCCGACCCGACATACACCGTACCGTCCGCGGTCTGAAAGACCCGTGACGGTGTGCGCAATTCTCCCGGACCGTCACCCTCCCCACCGAATTCGACCGTTCTCGTTCCGTTCTCGTCGAATCCACTGATCGAGCGGCTCTGCGCATCCAGAACCCAGAATCCTCCCGCCTGTCGCGGAGCCACGTCCGCTACGCGCCCGAACGCCGCTTCCCCTTCCAACGCACCGGCGCGCAAAGGATCTCCGACCCCCCACTCCGCGACCAGCCCGGCATCCTCGACGTTGTGCACGATGGGAACACCATCGAAGCCTGAGTCCGGCGGCCTGCCGGACACACCTCCCGACGACTCGTCGCACCCGGCCCCGACGATCACCAGGCCCAGTACTACCGTGATCACCCCAACGACCCCGCGAGGCCCGTGCATCACAGGCGCGTCGGCACGACCCGCCGGGGCGGCCCGACGCTTCAGAAACGAAGACTGCATGCGCCCTCCCCTTCAGTCCCCTCCCCGCGCGACCAGGTAGCGATACGCGACCGGAATCGCGACGAGCACGAACAGGGTGCTCGAAATCAGCCCGCCGATCGTCGCCAGAGCGAGGGAATTCCAGATGTTCTCGTCCTGGGACTCGGCGAACAGGACGAGCGGAAGCAACCCGAAGACCGTGGTGAAGGTGGTCATCAGGATGGGGCGCACGCGCTCTAGCGTTCCCTGGAGGATCGCGGCGCGGGTGGGGAGCGTTCGCCGAAGCTCCCCGATATGGTAGACGATCAGGATCGCGTTGTTCACGACGATTCCGGCCATCATGATCGTTCCGATGTAGGCGGTTCGCGTGAATGTCGCGTCCGTATAGAAGAAGATCAGAAACACGCCGATCAGGGCCAGCGGCAGCGTCAGGAGTACCACGAAGGGCGCTGCGAGCGACTCGAACAGCGCGGCCGTGACCATGTAGATGAGCAGCACGGCAAAAGCGAGAGCGACATACACCTGGGTCTGCTCCTCGTCGGTCCACCGCCAGTCTTCCTCGGCGTCGATGCTGAATCCGGGCGGCAACGCCGTCGCTTCGACGACAGCGTCCCGTATCAGGTCGCCCAGTTTCCGCGGGCCCCTGAATTCCCAGGCGACGGTGCGCTGATACTGCTGATCCTCGCGAAGGATTCGTGCGAGAACATCTCTGCGGTCCACGCGCGCGACGTCCGCCAGCCGAACGTCCTCTCCGTCGGAGGAGGGAACCCTGAGCTGCCCCATGGCGAGCAGGTCGAATTCATCGTATCCCGCCAGCTTGACGGTGAACGGCAACTCCTCGCCCGCCACACGAATCACCTGGAACCGAGGCCTGTCCCCGGGCAGATTCGCACTGACGTAACCGAGTAGCTCCTCTACTGTAAGCTCATGACTACCTAGTGCTTCCCGGTCTACTGTGAGAAAATACTCGAACTCCTTGTCTCGATCGAACCACCGACCGCTGGCATTCGGATCCACGTCCTGAATCCTGCTGAAGCGTTTGAGCCGCTCCGCCACATCGTCGGCGATGGCCTGCACCTCGAGATAGTTGTAACCGAGGATCTTCAGGGAGTAGTTCGGTGGGGAGCCACCCCCTCCATAGAAGCTCGGCCCGAATCCGTAGACCCGAACCTCGGGACCTGAGAACTGATAGCTGTACGCGACCATCTGCTCCTTGATCGCGACCGGCACCTGGGTGGATTCGAGTTCCTCGGGGAACGTGACCCGGATGTTCGCATACTGGGGAAGCACGATCGCCTCGTATCGTTTCACTTCCGGAAGCGAGGCGATCTTCTCCTCGAACGAGCGCACCAGCTCGTCGGTCCGCTCGAGGCCCGCACCGCGGGGAAACCGAATGTTCACATCGATGTAGGTCCGCTGACCCCAGAACGATGCCCAGCGCACGCCCCGGGTAACGTGCTTGTCGAACAGATAGGCGCTGCCGCCGAGCGCCAGCACGCAGACGAACAGCACCAGGAAGGGATGATCGAGCGCAAACCCGAGCACCGACCGGTAGACCCGGATGTAGATCGGCTCGAGGGTTCGATCGGAGCGGGGCCCTGCTCCATGCCCGCGGCCGGGTTCGGGATTCGCGAGCACGTCCTCGTCGGGACGCACGCCGACCACCCTGCCCCGCCAGTGGTGCACCCGACTGGCCATCGTGGGCACGAACGTGAACGCCACGAACAGGCTGGAGAGGATCGCGAATGCTACGGCCCATGCCAGAGGCAGGTAGTAGATCCGAAGCTCTCCCTGCAGAAACAGGAAGGGCACGAGAACGATGGCGGTCGTCGCCGTCGCAGCGATCACCGGAAGAACCACCTGGTGGGCGCCCGCACTCGCGGCTCTCTTCGGATCGGACTCGAGATGGCTGTGCCGTTCGACGTTCTCGAGAACCACGATCCCGTTGTCCACGATCAGCCCGAATCCCCACGCCAGCCCTGCAAGGGTCAGGACGTTGAGCGAGAAGCCGCCCAGATACAGCAGGTTCACGGCCATCAGGATGCTGAACGCGATCGTCGCGAATACGACGAGAACGGCCTCGAGGGACCGCAGGAAGAGCATCAGCACCAACAGGATGACCACGGCAGCCATCATCGCGCGGAGCCGCAGATCGGTGAGCTGCTTGTGGATCTCTTCGCTCTCGTCCACGTCGAGCTCGATCACCACCCCCGGCGGCATCTTGTCCTGCAGCGGTTCGATCTCATCCTTCACCGCTTCCGCCACCCGTACGGCGTTGGTGCCCGACTCCCGGGAGATGATCAGTGAAATCGTGGGCAATCCATCGATTCGGTAGTACATCAACGGGTCGGCCGTCGTCTCGCGCACCCGTCCCACGTCGCGAAGCCGCACCGGGCCTTCGGGCCGAGCCATCAGAACCAGATCCTCGAGCTCCGAGACCCGTTCGACTCTGGTCCGGACAGCCAGCGCAGTCTGTTGCCCCGCCAGGACGAGCGAGCCCGGCGCCCTCAGAGTGGAGAGCTCCCGGATCCGGGCCTCGACGTCCGCCGGCCGCAGACCCAGCGCCTCCAGCTTCGGCCCGTCCAGCTCAACCGCCACTTCGCGCTGCTCGTCGCCCCGAATCGTGACCGCGGCGACCCCGTCGACCGCGGCGAGAGCGGGCTGGATCTCCTCCTCCGCGAGCTGTGCGAGCCGTCCGAACGTGTATGGCCCGCGAATCTGGTACGAGAGAAAGGCCTGTTCTTCGTCCGAGAATTCCCTCGGCACATACGGCTCCACCCGTGGAATCACCCCGGGCGGAAGCTCCTCCCGCAGCGCCGAGATCCGCTCGCTGAGGTCCAGCCGGGCGAAGTCCATCCGCACGTCACGCTCGAATTCGACATCGATTTCCGTCGAGGAGCCCGTGCCGCGGTCGTCGGACCGTGAGGTGGATGTGATCTTACGAACACCCCTGACCTGCTGAGCCGCCGCCTCCAGGGGCGAAGTCACGAACGCCTCCATCGCCTCCGGTGACGCCCCACCCCAGGTCGCATTGATCGTCAGTCGGGGGTAGTCCACGTCCGGAAGCAGCTCGACGGGAATCAAGCGGAAGCTGTATGCACCGAGCGCTACGAGCGCGATGTAGATCGCCGCCGTGGCGACGGGCCGGCGGATCGCGAGATCGATCACGGAACGGTCGGTGCCGCGGTCGGACCGATATCCGTCCCGGTGTGCGATCCCACCGGCTCTCCCGGTGAGACGGCCAGCGAGTAGATGACCGGTACGACGATCAGGGTGAGCACGGTTGCGGAGATCAGCCCTCCGATGACCGCCACGGCCAGGGGTGCCCGGAGATCCGCGCCCGCGCCCCAGCCTGCCGCCAGGGGAAGCAGACCCAGCACGGTGGTTACGGTGGTCATCAGGATCGGACGGAGACGCAACCGTCCCGCTTCGAGAATCGCCTCTCGCTTCGCCGATCCCTCGGCACGCTTCTGATTGATGAAGTCAACCTTGATGATGGCGTCGTTGACCACGATCCCGATGAGGATCACGAATCCGATTCCGCTCATCGCGTTCAGCCCGTCCCCGGCGATCCACAGCCCGACTACGGCTCCGATTGCGGCGAGCGGAACCGATGCCAGAACGACCAGCGGCTGCACCAGCGACTCGAACTTGGCCGCCATGATCAGGAACACGAGGAACAGCGCGAGTCCGAAGGCGAAGCCGAGGGAGCGGAAGCTTTCGCGCATCTCCTCGTTCTCTCCACCAACCCGAACCGAAGTGAGCGGGGGTACGTGCATTCCGACCAGCGCGCTCTCCGCTTCCCGGACGGCCTCATCCAGCCCGCCGCCCCGAACGTCCGCGAGTACCTGCACCGCCCGGCTCTGGTCGACCCTCCGGATTTCGACCGGACCGTAGCCCTGGCGCACCCTCACCAGTTCTCCGATCGGTACACCCTCGTGAGTGAGCGCCAGCACGTCGGAAAGCTCCGAACGCCGCGACTCGGGCAGGGATACCCGGATATCGATCTTCTCGGAGAACTCGGTGTAAGGCCGTTCGGTCTCCACGCCGCGGAGGTACGCCTCGATCGCATCCGCGACCTCGGTCACGGAAACCCCGTAGCGAGCGGCGGCCGCCCTGTCGACTTCGATCTCGAGCTCGGGCTGCGTGATGTCGAGATCGATCCGCACATCGGCGAGCCGCTGCGTGCCCTCCAGACGTACGATCACCTGCTCGGCGACCGAGATCAGGCTGTCCAGATTCTGCCCGCGGACCTGCACGGCCAGATCGGCCCCCGAGACGCCCAGCGCACGACCGAGGGACGTACTCCGACCGGTCTCGATCGACACGGTCTGCGGGTCGATTCCGGTTTCAGCGACGGCGGACCGAAATGACGTGACCACTTCGTCCACCGATGGTGCGTCCGGCGAGAGTCGGACTTCCATGGCGGCACTGTTCAGCCCGCTGAGCTCGCGCGTGGCGATCTCCGACTCGCGCGCTCGCCCGATCCGGGAGAAGACGGCATCGACACCGGTGGTCGCGAGCAGCTGGCCTTCCAGTCGATCGACGGCCGATGCGGTCGCTTCGAGGGGAGTACCGACCGGAAGGTGCAGTTCGACCCTGAATGCTCCCTCGTCCACCTTCGGCATCATGCCTCGTGGAAGCGTCGATCCGAGCCAGAGCGCGAAGAGCAGGCTCGTCGCGGCGACGGCCAGCACAAGGGCTCGCCGGTCCAGCGCCCGGGCCAGGGCGGATTCATACCGCACCGTGAAGCGGGAAAAGGCCCGATCGAAGGCGTCCAGCGCCGGCCGGGTCAACCGGTCCAGCAGACGACCCAATGCACCGAACAGGTCTCCGAAAGTCAGCAGCACCGAGCGACCGACGAATCGGATCATTCCGACCGTACGACCCGGCAGCGATCGAGCTCCCCGCGCGACCGCACCGGCCATGCGGCGGACTCGTCCGCTCTCGGCGCCCGCGCCATGTCCGGCTCCGGCACCAGCTCTCCCGGCGTCGGCGTAGCTCTCGTCGGATCCGGGTGCTTCCCGCACCGCGAACTTCGCCGCGAGGACCGGCAGCAGCGTCAGCGCCACGAGCAGCGACGCCAGCAGCGAAAAGGCCACGGCGAGGCTGAGATCGGCGAACAGTGCGCCTGCGACTCCCTCCACGTAGAGCACCGGACCGAACACGGCGATCGTGGTCAGGGTCGAAGCCGTGATCGCGCCGGCGACCTCGCGCGCTCCGACCGAAGCCGATTCCTCCGGTCCTCTGCCCTCCTCCTCGCGATGCCGGAAGACGTTCTCGAGCACGACGATGGAGTTGTCCACGAGCATCCCGACGCCGAGCGCGAGCCCACCCAACGACATGACGTTGAGGCTCACGTCGAACAGGTAGCAGAGCGAGAAAGCCGCCAGCACCGAGATCGGAATCGCGAGACCGACCGCGATCGGGTAGCGGGGATCCCGGAGAAAGAGAAAAAGAACGAGAAACGCCAGCACGCCTCCGAGCGCCAGCGCCTGTACGACGTTCGAGATCGCCTCCCGGATGAACGTCGCCTGGCTCGAGGCGACCTCGACCGTCACCCCTGGGAATTCGGCCCGCAGCTGTTCGAGCGTCTCCTCGACCGCCTCAGCTACCCGAACGGTGTTCGAGCCCGCTTCCTTGTAGACCAGCAGCCCGATTGCCGGGACGCCATCGTATCGGGCGATCGTCTCGCGCTCGGCTTCTCCTTCTGCCACCGTGGCAACGTCCCGCAACCGAACCACACCCCCCCCCGTCGGTCGGGCGACGACCACGTCCTCCAGCTCCGCCACGCGCTGGAATTCGCCCAGCGTCCTGAGACTGTAACGGAATCGGCCACGCCGGATGGTGCCGCCCGGCGCACTGTAGTTGGCGCGGTCGAGGGCTTCGGTTACGTCCCCGACCTTAACGCCGTGCACCTGCAGCAGTTCCGGTCTCACCACGACCTGAATCTCGCGCACCGGACCGCCCGTAATCGCGGCCAGGGCCACCCCGTCGAGCTGTTCCAGGCGTCGCTTGAACACTGCGTCGGCCAGGTCGCGGAGCTCGGCGAGATCGGCGCCCGTCACCGCGAGAGCGAGGACCGGATCGTTCGTCGGATCCGAACTCAGGATCACGGGACGATCGGAGCTCTCCGGCAACACGCCGACCAGGTTGTCGAGCCGCTCGCGCACGTGGAGCATGGCGAATTCCATGTCCGTGCCCCAGTAGAACTGCAGGCGCACGAGCGACTGCCCCTCCCTCGAGCGAGAGTCCACCGAACGGACTCCCGGTACGCGGCTCAGCGCCGCTTCCACCGGCTCGGTGACGAATCTCTCCACTTCCGCGGGGCCAGCGTCGGCGTATCCGGTCCACACGGACAGGGTCGGAAACGAGACGTCGGGGAGCAGGTCGATCGGGAGGCGCAGGAAGGAAACGACTCCCACCACCGCCACCGCCACGTAGAGCATGGAGGTGGCGACCGGCCGCCGGATCGAGAGATCGGAGAGCGACATGGCGGGTCCCGAGCTCAGGGATTGCCGGCCGACGCGAGCGCCGCATCCGCCAGCGCCGGGCCCACCCGCTCCTCGAGTTCTGCCCAGCGGATGAGGTAGTCGTACCGTTCGGTGAACAGAGACTGCTCTGCCTGCGTCGTGCGATCGATCGCCTGCTGCAGGTTGAAGTACGGGATGCTGCCGAGCCGGTATTGCTCACGGGCCAGCTCCAGTCGCTCGTCTGCCAGGTCCCGGTTGCGCACCAGGATCCCGAGCCGCCGATCCCGTCGTTTCAGCTCCTGCACCAGGTCGCGCACATCCTTGTCGAGCTGCAATGCGTTCGCCGTCCATTCCGCTCGCGCACGCTGGATCCGGCCGCTGGCTTCGGCGGTCTGTCGCTTTCGCTCGAAGCCCTGGAAGAGATTCCACGAGCCGATGATCTGAAAGCTGCTTCTGGTGTTCGCAGGCTCGAAATCGAACAGGCTTTCCTCCCGGCCGAGCTGCTTGTTTCGACCCAGAACGAATCCGAGATCGATGCGGGGCAGATAGGCCGCCCGGGCCGCCCACAGGTCGGCGGATGCCGCGTCCTCCTCCTTGAGCAATGCGGCGAGGGTCGGATTCGCATCGTGAGCCGCCCGGACCAGCGAAGCCGCATCGAGGAACTCCGCGTCGGGTACCTCTTCCACGTCCTCGAGGACCACCAGGTCCGGCTCGATGCTCACGGGATTCGCCATCGCGACCTGCAGCGCCCGGACGGCAGCCGCGAGACCGTCCTCTGCCTGAAGCACCCGGAGTTCGGCATCCGAGGCGTCGATCTCGGCGCCCAGCAGATCACTGCGGGAAGCGGCCGCGATGCGATATCGATCCCGGGTCACCTCGAGGTCCACCCGGCGCGCTTCGAGCTGACGGCGGGCCACTTCCAGCAGTCGGCGCTGCTTCAGGGCCTCGAAGTAGGCTCGCTTGACGTCGCGAATCACTGTTCGCTCGGCCGCGGACAGACGCAGCCAGGCCGCATCCTTCCGCGATCCACCAGCCCCTACGGCTGCTATGCGCTCGGGGTTCAGCAAGGGAAGCGAGAAGCTGAGCGAGGCATTGCTGCCCTTGGACACGTCGGTCAGGGGCGGGTCGATGATGTCAGGCGAACCTTCGGGCGTCAGGTACGTGACGTTGGTGAAGTCCGTAGATGAGAGATCCACGTTCGCGCGAATCGTCGGCAGAAAGGCGCCCCAGTCGGCCCAGCGGGCGGACGAGGCCGCAGCCGCGGTCGCATCCGCGGCCTCGATCGTCGGGCTGCGCGACAGGGCCGAGCCCAGGGCTTCCTCGAGGGTCACGACCTGCTGTGCCGGCAGGCCCGTGCTGCCCGCCGAGAGTTCCGCGAGGACCAGTATCAGGAGCCCGCTCCCGCGGACGGCTGCACGGGCTGCCCGGTTCCCGGTCACTCCTCCCCCTCCACCGCAGCCAGCCGGACCCGGGCGTCGTGCGTGAGGGTCGTGTGCCCGGCCGTCAGGACCACCTCGTCCTCCGCCAGCATGTCCGTCTCTTCCGAAGTCACGATTTCCACCCAGTCTTCGTTTTCGAGTCCTGTGGTGACGTAGCGCCACTTCGCGAGACCGGTCTCCCCACCCTCCTCCGAGGGCTCGAACACGAACACGACTTCGCGCCGACTGCGCTCGACGATCGACTCCTTCGGCACCGAGACCCGATCCTCGAACAGGGTGCCCGCGATGCGGACGCTCGCATGCATGCCGGGGAGAATTCGAGCCTGCGGATTCGCGAGGCGGACGGTCACCCTTCCCACGTGGCTGATCGGATCTACGACGGGATTCACCGAGACGACGGTTCCGCTGAAGCTCTCGCCGGGGAACGCCGTGAAGCTCACCGTGGCATCCCGTCCCCGGGACACGGCCGCCATTTCGCTCTCGAGCACCTGGACGTCGACGTCGACGCTCGATACGTCGACGATGGTCGCGATCGAGTCACCCGGACCCACACGCGAGCCGACATCCACCGCGAGATTCGCCACCCGGCCGGCGTAGGGAGCCCGGAACTCGGTCTTTCGAAGGTCGTAGCGGGCCTTCTCCACCCGCGCTTCCTGCCCGGCCAGGCCACTCCGGACCCGGGCCTGGCGCTGGCGCTCGGTCCGCAACGCTTCATCACTGATGCGCTCGTCGCCGAGGGTGAGTTCCTGGTACGTCGCCTCGGCCTGCTCCAGGGCGCCTTCGGCTTCCCGCAGATCGAGCTCGTAAACGCTCGGGTCAACACGGGCGATCAACTGACCGGCCTTCACGAAGTCCCCCTCCCGAACGGGCACCTGGACGACCGGGCCGTTGACCTCGGCCGCGAGCAACGCCGTCCGGAGCGCCGCCGCCTGTCCCTCTGCATTCGCCCAGATCACGAAGGTCCCACGGCGGACCTTTCGGCCCTCCACCGGAACGGCCACCCCGGTGGCGAACGCGGAGGCGGCGGCCGTTCCCCGGGCAGCTTCGAGCGCAGAATCGACCACCGCGCTGTTCTCTCGATCGGGTTCCTCGGCCGACTCTGCATTTTCCTGCAGGCGCAGGTAGATGCCGGTGATCGCGGCGATGCCGAGAACGAGCACGACGAAAGTGACTATGTAGCGTGACTTCATGGCTGTCCTGCGTCGATCGAGTGAGGAGCGGGGCGAAAGTGATCGCCCGCATCATCCATTTCTCATAACAACACCCGGCCACCTGCTTGGATGCGAGCCGGGCGACGGAGGTTGCTCGACAACCGGTTCCCGTTCAGACAGGCAGGAAGAAGAAAGCGATTCCCAGCATCAGGTACACGGCGAGCAACTGCACCCCCTCCATCCAGTGCGATTCTCCATCCTGGCACACCAGTGCCATGATTCCTACCGACAGCACGACGGCCACCACCTCGAGACCGGTGAACCTGAGGTCCATCGGTGCCGGTCCGATGAAGTAGCTGATGAAAACGAGGAGCGGAGCGACGAAGAGCGCGATCTGAATCGAGGACCCGAGCGCTATGTTGACGCTGAGATCCATCTTGTTCTTCAGTGCCATCAGCACCGAGGTGGAATGTTCGGCCGCGTTGCCGACGAGGGCCACGAGAATCACTCCTACGAAGACCTCGGTCATCCCGAGCTCGTGGGCGGCCTGCTCGAGGCTCCCCACCATCATTTCCGACATGACTCCTACCGCGGTCGCCGAGAGCGCCAGCAGGCCGAGGGCCCGGATCGCCTCGCCGCGGTCCTTCCCGGACCCGTTGTGGGCCTCATCCCCGTACTCATCGGCATGTGCTGCGCCGAGGTACAGGTGCGAATGGGTCCGCAGACTGAAAACGAGGCTGAGCACGTAGGTGATGATCAGGACGATCGAGATGTCGAAGCTCAGATTCCGCTCGATGCCCGCATGCCCGTCGCCCGCCAGAGCGTGGAATATCGCCGGTATGACCAGGCCGATCGCGCTGAGAACCAGCATCGTCGCGCCGAGACTGGCTGCGGTGCGGTTGAATTTCTGGATCGGGGGATGTTTCAGTCCTCCGGCCAGGGCCGCCAGTCCGAACACCAGCAGGATGTTCCCGATGATCGAGCCGGTGAGCGATGCCTTCACGACACCCTGCAATCCCGCGCGAAGCGCGAGAATGGCAATGATCAATTCGGCCGCGTTTCCGAACGTCGCGTTCAGCAGTCCGCCGATCCCTGCTCCCACCTGGTCGGCGAGCCGCTCGGTCGCCCGCCCCATGTAGCCGGCGAGCGGGATGATGCTGACCGCGGCGGTCAGGAAGATCGGCGTTCCCTCCATGTCCATCACGTAGCGCATGACGAACGCGATGGGGATGAAGACGAGCAGCGAGGCCAGGACGTTGTCGATGGTGATGAAACGCTTCACGCGTTGAACCTCGACCCGGAGGAAGGAGGAGAGGCGCCGTCCGGATTCGAACCGGAGTAGGGGGCTTTGCAGGCCCCTGCCTAGCCACTCGGCCACGGCGCCTTCGCGCCCGACGGGGTCGCACGCGGCAACATCGTATCGAAGCGCGCGGACCCGGGAAAGGGGCAGGTGCCCGGATCGAACCCGACTTGTGCCCGTTTCGCACGGATGAGCATATTCGCCCCACCGCCGGACTCCACCCGCTCGCGGAGAGCCGATGCAGATGATCTCAAGCAGCCGGACCGGCGATGCCTTTCGCCGCGCCATGGGTCCGGCGGCCCTCGTGCTGATCCTGGCCACTCCGTCCGCCGTTTACTCCCAGGCATACGATCGCGACGCGCGCGTCCCGCGGCACGGCTCGTTGTGGATCGAGTTCGCGCCGAGCTGGGAGATATGGAGCGACCAGTTCGGCGACGGCGGTTCGCGAGAGCCGCTTCATTCCGCCTACGATGGTCCGATCGTGAATCGGCTGTTTCCGGGAATCGACCCGCTGCTGGCCGACCTGAATCGAGACGCCATGGCGCTCGGCTACGACTCGCTCGCGGCGGCGGACGTATCGCTCGGCAGCACCGTGTACGGTTCCATCACCAGGGACGTCCGAACCGTACCCCTGGGACTTTCCTTCGGCCTGTTCGGCCGGGTCGCCCTGGATTTCTCCGTGCCTCTCGTGCGCGGCACGGTCGAGACCTCGTTCGCGTACGATTCGACGACAGCCGGCTTCGTGCCGTCTTCTTCCGTGTTCCCGGCGCCCGACAGCTACTTTTCCTCGTTCGACGCGGCGCGCTCGGACCTCGAGGCCCTGGTTGAGGGAGGCACGCTGACCCCCGAGCAGGAAGCGGCCGCCGTCGAGCTCCTGAACGATTCGGGGGCGTACCGGGACGCGCTCGCCTCGCGCGTCGATCAGGACGGACTCCTGCCGGTCGCGGGATCGGATGCCGGAGCCGGCATGACCGGTCGTTACGCGGAGCTGTCGACCGGTTACCAGGGCTTCGGACTCGAATTGCCGGAGTACACGCTTCCCGATTCGGCTCAGACCTCGGACTTTCAGCGAATCCTGGGCGGCTCGCCGATCGGGCTCGACTCGTTGCAGACCACCGTCCGGGGCTGGGCACCCGGAGAGATCGACGTGGGTCTCCGCGTCCTGCTGCTGGACACGTTCGATCCGGTCCAGCCGGTGGATGAAGATCGATTTCGAGCCACCCGGAAACCGGACCTGAGGGGCGACGGCATACGGTTTCGCACGACGGCCGGTGTTCGAGTGAGAATTCCTCTCTCCGAGCCGGACGTCGATCCGTACCTGGTGCCATCGACCCCGCTCCAGCAGCCGATCGGCACCGGCCAGACCGACGTGGAGCTGGGCCTGTGGCAGGACGCACAATTCGGCCGCTGGCTCTGGGTGGTGGGAAGCCTGCGGTACGTGCTGCAGCTGGAGGATGAGCTGGTCACTCGCGTGCAGACCGCCGGGGCCCCTTTCGCCTACGCCGACCAGCAGCGAACCGTCTCGAGGGATCTCGGAGACATCGTCGAGTTGCGGCTCTCCCCCCGCTTCCGGCTCAACGAGACCCTGTCGCTGGGCATCGAGTACCGCTGGCGCAGCAAGGGATCCGACGTGTACTCGGGGGAAGGCGCCCCCGATCCGGCCCCGCTCGGCGCCGGGACCGGCCAGACCCGGCACCGCCTGGGAATCGGTGGCTGGTACCGCACCACACCACGCTATCTGGCGGGGATCGCGAATTTCCCGGTGGAGCTCTCGCTGGTTTGGCAGGGTTCGATCGCGGGCGGCGGCGGGATGACGCCTGCGTCCGACATCATGACCTTCAGTCTGCGGGTTCCGCTTCAGCTGTTCTGAGTTCCTCGCCCGCGACCGGATCGCGGCGCTCGAGAAGCTCCTTCGCGTGCCTCAGCGACACTTCACTTTCCGGATCTCCGCCCAGCATGCGGGAGATCTCCGTCGGTCGCTCCTCCTCCGACAGTCGGACGACGCGCGTCGCGACCACTCCATCCCGCTGGATCTTCTCGACCCGGTACTGTGTGTCGGCACGTGCCGCGATCTGAGCGAGGTGCGTGATGGCGAATACCTGGTGTGAATCGGCGACGCCGCCGAGCCGATCGGCTACCGCGTGTGCGACCTGTCCACCGACGCCGGAATCGATCTCATCGAATACCAGGCTCGGCACCGCGTCGGCATCCGCCAGAACACTCTTCAGTGCCAGCATGACGCGGCTCAACTCGCCTCCCGACGCGACGCGGCCGAGCGGTCCCGGCTCGAACCCGGGGTTCAGGCTGACCAGGAAGGAAATCGTCTCCGCGCCGTCGGGTCCGGGCGCGTCAAGCTGCGCGACATCGACCTTGAAGCGACCTCCGGGCAACCCGAGCTCGGAGAGCTGATCCGTCACCTCTCGCTCGAGTCGTTCAGCTGCCGTGCGCCGAACCGAACCGAGCCGATCCGCCAGCGCTTCGAGCTCGGCACGAGCCTCGGTCAGGGCGTCCTGGAGCCGGCCGACTTCCGCTTCCGAGGTCTCGATCTTCAGAAGTTCGGTCCGGGCTTCCCTGCCGGCTTCGATCAGCTCTTCAACCGTGCCGCCGTAGGTCCGGCGAAGGTGGGCGATGAGCTCCCGTCGCTGCCGCAGACTGGCGAGGCGTCCGGGATCGTGCTCCACCGCATACCGGTAGTCCCGCAACCTGCGGCCGAGTTCGTCGAGGCTCGCCAGTCCCGATTCGAACAGCGATTCCAGCTCGCCAACCTCAGGGTCGATCCGTAGCAGTCCTTCGAGGGTGCGCCGCAATTCACCCAGCCGATCGACCATGGAGCTCTCATCGCCGTACACCGCCTCGTGCAGCTGTCCGCTCAGTTCGAGGAGCTCCTCGGAGTTTTCGAGTCGCTTGATCTCAGCGGCCAGTCGCTCGTCTTCGTCCGGCTCCAGCCCCGCCTTCTCGATCTCCTCTGCCTTCCGGGTCAATCGATCGGCCGTATCGCGGGCGGTGCTCACCGCTTCCCGCAATCCCTCCAGTTCCGACTCCCGATCACGCACACGCGCCCAGGCCGAGCGGACCTCGCGTGCCAGCGCGACGGCACCCGCGTACTCGTCCACGATCCGGCGTTGAGGTGCAGGCCGCAGCAGCGCCTGGTGCTCGTGCTGGCCATGCAGGTCGACGAGTGCAGACCCCAATTCTCCGATCAGGCCGGCGGTCGCGGGTGACCCGTTGATCCAGGCTCGATTCCTGCCTTCCCGCTGCAACTCCCGCTTCAGGATGATCCCGTCGTCCGTAAGATCGATGCCGGCTTCCTCGCAGCGGGCCCTGAACGCCGGGTCGTCGGGAATCCCGAACACGCCCTCCACGACGGCCCGGTCCTCTCCCGCGCGAATCACGTCGGATGCGGCCCGCTCCCCGAGCAGCAGCGAGAGAGCGCCGACTACGATCGACTTGCCGGCCCCGGTCTCCCCGCTCAACACCGTGAGGCCGGGTCCGAACTCGACGCGCAGGTCGTCGATCACGGCGTAGTTCCGGATGCGAAGCTCCGTCAGCATTACAGACGATTCCTCCGCCGGATCAAGGAGTCCGCATCAACGGCGGCTGGGCCGTACATCGCCCCAGCGCAGCTTCCGGCGCAGCACCTTGAAGAAATTGTCCTCGGGAAGTCGAACCAGGCGCACGGGATGCGGTGAGCGAGCCACCCGGACCCTGTCTCCCGGTGCGACCGTACCGCCGGCCTGACCATCCACGGTCACGAGAATCCCCCCTACGTCGCTCGTGAGCTCGATCGTGATGACCGAATCGCCCGGAACGACGACGGGCCGGACAGCCAGCGTGTGCGGGCAGATCGGACTGGCCACGATCGCGTCCATTTCGGGAACCAGAATCGGTCCGCCTGCCGAGAGACTGTAGGCCGTCGAGCCGGTGGCGGTCGCCACGACGATGCCGTCGGCGCTGTATTGCCCGATCTCTTCGTCGTCCACCCAGACCCGCAGGCGAATCAGGCGCGCGAATCCTCCCTTGTGAACCACCGCGTCGTTCAAGACGTACCCGTTCCAGGCCCGAGCTCGCTTCGACTCATCCGGTTCGGATGGTCGCTCGACGCTGACGTCGAGAGTGAGCCGCTTCTCCTCGACGGTCTCTCCTGCCTGAAAGCGCTCGAGCACGCGGCAGAGCTCGCCAGCCGGCGCCGTAGTCAGAAAGCCCAGATGCCCGAGGTTGCAACCGAGCACCGGGACATCGTTCGGGCCGGCGGCGCGTGCACCGTGCAGAAGCGTACCATCCCCACCCAGGGTGAGAAGTACATCCAGGCCTTCGAAGTTCTCAGGTATCGCGGGCCCTTCGAGTATGGGCCGCCCGTCACCGTCCTGGCATCCTGCGATCTCTTCGGACAGGAAGAGCTCCAGGCCCAGCCGGTTCGCGCACGATTCCAGCTTGCGCAGCGCGTCGGGCAACGTCGCATGCTCCGGGTGTCCGTGGACGCCGACTCGCACGTCAATGGCTCCTGTCGATGATGTAGCGGGCCAGTTCACGCAGGCCTTCTGCACGGCCCAGCTCAGCCAGCTCGGCAGACGCGGCCCGGGCCAGGTCCCTGCTGATCGCCTCGGCCTCCTCGAGACCGAAAAGGCCGGGATACGTCGCCTTGCGGAGCACGCTGTCGCGGCCTGATTCCTTGCCCAGCTCCTCCGTGTCTCCCCGGAGGTCCAGGATGTCGTCGATCGCCTGGAATGCGAGTCCGAGGCGCAGCCCGAAGCGCTCGAGTCTCTCCACGTCCTCTCGATCGGCGCCCGCCGCCATGCCACCGAGCGCGACCGACGCACTGATCAGACGTGCCGTCTTGCCCGTGTGGATGCACTCGAGCTGGTCGCGGTCCACCGGACGTCCCTCTGCCTGCAGATCCAGCAGCTGTCCGCCGACCATTCCGGTGGCCCCTGAAGCGGACGTCAGCATCCTGACCATCGACCTGACTGCCGGCTCTTCGAGTCCGAGCGACGGCGCCGCCGCGACGATCGCCTGGACCGCCATCGGCATCAGCGCCGCGCCCGCCATCACGGCCGGACCCACTCCGAATCTGACATGCAGCGTCGGCCTCCCCCGGCGCAGCACATCGTCATCCATGCATGGAAGATCGTCGTGAACGAGCGAGTAGGCATGCACCAGCTCCACGCTGCAGGCGAGATCAGCCACTTCCGGTCCATCCCCGCCGGCGGACTCGTAAGCCGCCATCATCAGCAGAGGCCGGATACGTTTGCCCGGACTCATGACGGCATATTCGATCGGCCCCGCGACCTCCGGCGCTATCCCGTCGAGCTCTCGATCGAGAAACGTCCGCAGGGCATCCTCGATCCGGGATCGCCGGGATAGTATGGTGGCGGTGGTCGCAGCCGACGTGGCGGTCACGCCTCTTCGTCCTCCACTTCGCGCGTACCGGCCTCCCCCACCATCTCCCCGGCCAGCGCATCCTCCGTCACCGTCGCGATCAGTTCCTCGACGCGTCCCTCGGCTCGCTCGAGCAGCTGGCCCGCCTGCCGGAGTCGAGCCACACCCCGTTCGAACAGGGCGAGAGCTTCCTCGAGCTCCACCTCACCCGATTCGAGGCGCTCGACGATGGTCTCGATCTCTTCGAGCTGTCCCTCGAATCCGACGGACTCTGGCTCCCTCGCTTCTCGCATCTTCGCTCCCGTCATCGCGCGGACTCGGTGACCTCGATCGATTCCGCCTGGACGACTCCATCGATCAGACGCAAATCGAACCGCATTCCCGGTGTGAAATCCGCCGCGGAGCGCAGCACGGAACCCGACGAATTCAGCGGCACCGCGAATCCGCGCTCCATGGCGCCGAGTGGACTGAGGCCCTCGAGGCGGCCCGCGAGGATCGCGAGACGCGAGCGGCGGGCATCCGCTGCCCTGCGCCAGGCGTCCTGCAGGGCCCGATGCGCCCGGCGGGTCCGATCCGAATCTCCGCGAATCCGGTCCCGCAGACCCTTGACGAGCGCCGCCTCGAGCCCTTGCAGCCGCGAGCGAAGGACGGACTCTTCCTCCGTGACCGCTTCGGCCGCCGCAGAGGGAGTTGGCGCCCGAAGGTCGGCGACCAGATCCGCGATGGTGAAGTCGATCTCGTGCCCGACGCCCGAGACGATCGGGATCGGACTCGCTGCAATGGCCCGGGCGAGGTCCTCGTCGTTGAATGCCCAGAGATCTTCGATCGAGCCTCCCCCGCGGGTCAGCAGGATCACATCGGACGAACCCTCCTCGACGAGCCGACCGAGAGCGGTACGGATTTCCTCGGCAGCGCCGTCCCCCTGCACCCGGCAGTCCGATACCAGGATTCGCGTCCAGGGCGCCCGGCGACGAATCACGGAGACCACGTCCCGCAGCGCCGCACCCGACCGGGAGGTGACGATTCCGACCGTGCGGGGAACGCGCGGTATGGGAAGCTTCCTCGACGGATCCAGGAGTCCCTCTTCCGCGAGCTTCCGCTGGATCCGTTCGAATGCCAGCCGCCAGAGTCCCTCGCCTTCGGCTTCCAGCCTCCGAACCACGAGCCGGAAGTCGCCGCGCTTCTCCCACAGTCCGAGACTGCCGAATGCCGCCACCGCCATGCCATCCTCCGGCTCCGCCGGGAGCCGGGCCACGTCCGACTTCCACATCACGCAGGAGATCTGGTGATCTTCATCCCGCAGGCTGAACCAGCGGTGACCTGACCTGTGCGGCTTCCAGTTGCTGATCTCGCCCCGCACCCAGAGAGGCGTGAAGCTTTCCTCGAGGAGCCGGGCTACGGCGGCATTTACCTCAGCAACCGGTACTGCTGTCTCCGGGCTCGCGCCCGGAACCGGTACGGCCTCCGCGGACGGCAACTCGATTCAGGACGTCCCGGCAGAGCGACCGGCTGCCGTGACGGTATTCTGAAGCAGCATGGCGATCGTCATCGGGCCGACTCCCCCCGGTACCGGTGTGATCCACGAGGCCACTTCCTTCGCTTCCTCGAACGCCACATCTCCGACGAGACGGTAGCCTTTCGGAGCCTCCGGGTCGTCCACCCGGTTGACCCCCACATCGATCACCACCGCCCCCTCCTTCACCATGTCGCCGGTCACCGATTCGGGTCGGCCGACGGCGACGATCAGCAGGTCGGCGAGACGGCAGATGCCCGCCAGGTCATCGGAGCGGCTGTGCGCGACCGTGACCGTCGCGTTGGCCCACGGCTGCTTCTGAGACAGGATCGTGGCCATCGGTCGGCCGACGATATTGGAGCGGCCGACCACGACGGCGTGCTTTCCCGACGGATCCCAACCGATGTGCTTGAGCATGACCTGGACGCCGTGCGGGGTGCAGGGACGAAATGCATCCGTGTCACCGGCCGACATGCGGCCGACGTTGACCGGGTGGAATCCGTCCACGTCCTTTTCGGGGAGGATCCGCTCGGTGACAGTGCTCTCGTCCACGTGGTCCGGGAGTGGAAGCTGGACGAGGATTCCGTGAATGGAGGGGTCCGCGTTCCATTCGTCGAGGATGCGGAGAATCTCTTCTTGTGAAGTCTCGGCGGGGAGCCGGGCATCGATGTTCCGGATCCCGACCTCGGCGCACTTCTTCTCTTTCATCCCCACGTACACGCGCGACGCCGGGTCCTCCCCGACCAGCATCACGGCGAGACAGGGCTCGATTCCCTTCTCCCGCAGCGCCGTGGCCTCAGCCTTGACATCTTCCCGCACCGAGGCGGCGATCGCATTCCCATCTATGATCTTCGCGGTCATCGATTCCTCCGGAGTGACTCGTTTGGCGGCTCGGAAGGCATCGTGTCAGCGTGCGAAGTTGACGGCTCGCGTCTCGCGGACGACGACGACCTTGATCTGGCCGGGGTACTGCAGTTCTTCCTCGATCCGACGCGCAGTTTCCTCGCTGAGCGTCGCCATCTCCTCGTCGGTGATCTTCTCGGGCATGACCAGGATTCGGATCTCGCGTCCCGCTTGAATTGCGTACACCTTGGACACACCGGCGTAGGACTGCGCGATCTCCTCCAGCTTCTCCAGTCGCTTGACGTAATGCTCGAAGGACTCGCGGCGCGCACCCGGGCGGGCTCCCGAGATCGCGTCGGCAGCCGTGACCAGGAACGTCTCAGCATAGCGGGCAGGCTCCTCCCCGTGATGGGCCACTATCGCGTTGAGCACGGCGTCCGGCTCCTGGTGCCGCTTGCAGAGCTCGTAGCCGATCTCTACGTGGCTGCCCTCCTGGGTGTGGGTCAGTCCTTTCCCGATGTCGTGAAGCAGGCCCATGCGCTTCGTCATCTCGACATCCAGGCCCAGTTCGGAAGCCATATTTGCCGCCAGGAGCGCTACTTCGCGGGCGTGCGCCAACTGGTTCTGTCCGTAGGAGGTGCGAAACCGAAGGTTGCCCAGGACCTCCACCAGCTGCGGGTGCAGACCGTGGATTCCGAGCTCGTAGAGCACCTGCTCGGCCGCTTCGTGCATTTCCGCCCGGACATCCTCGCTGGCCTTCTCCACGACCTCCTCGATCCGACCCGGGTGAATGCGACCGTCGGAGACGAGTCGTTCCATGGCGATTCGGGCGATCTCGCGGCGGACCGGATCGAAGCTGGAGAGGATGACGGCTTCGGGCGTATCGTCCACCACCACATCCACGCCCGTGGCGTGCTCGAATGAGCGAATGTTCCGCCCCTCCCGACCGATGATCCGGCCTTTCATGTCATCGCTGGGCAACGGAACTACCGAGACGGTGATCTCGGAGGAGTGGTCCACGGCCATGCGCTGAATCGACATGGCGATGATCTTCTTGGCCTCGCGCTCGGCTTCGCGGCGGCTCCGCTCGCGTATCTCCCTCACGCTCTGGGCCGCGTCTGCCTTCGCCTCTTCCTCAATGCGCTCGATCAGCCGGGCACGCGCGTCGGCGGCAGACATCCCGGCCAGCTGTTCGAGCTTTCCGGCCAGCTCGGCGTGCCCCTTCTCTACCTCCCGGCGAGCACTCTCGAGCTCCTTCTCGCGCGCCATTGCCGCCTCCTCCCTGGTGGCGACACGCTCCTGGCGCTGATCCATCGCGTCCAGCTTCTTCTCGAGAGATTCCTCCCGCTCCGCGACACGTTTCTCCAGCTTTTCCAGCTCGCTCCGCCGATCCTCCACATCCCGAAGCTGTTCGTCGCGAAGGCGAAATCCCTCTTCCTTGCCGGCCAGCTCGGCCGAGCGCTTCAGCGTGCCCGCCTCGCGTTCCGCCGCCTCGAGTATGCCCCGAGCTTCTGCCTGCGCGGTGCCTCGTGTCAGTTCGGCCTGTCGGGCTTCCATCCGGCGACCGGCGAACACCCCGACCCCCGCCCCCAGTACGATCCCCACCGCTGCGGCGATCAATGCGCTTACGGGTTCCATGCTGTCTCCATCTATCTATCGGCTGAACGGCCGCTCGGCGGCCGAGGTATGTACTACGAAAATGGCCGGCGTACCCTCGGGTCCGCCGGCCTCCGGCTCGTCAGGGCTCCGAGACGCTCTGCGGCGCGACGGAGCATATGATCTATGACGAAACTGAGCCGGGTCACCGCCGGCGCAGGCCGCTGAATCCCTGTTCCATAGTGTCCGAAATTCACCCTGCTCGCAAGGCGGCTTCAGACCTCGGGCGTCAGGTTCCCCTGTTCGAAGTGGGGCTCTCCGCCCTGGCCGAGTGCGGCCTCGATTCGCGCTCTGAGACCGGCCATACGTTCCGAAAGCAATCGGGACTGCGACTGGCTGGCCGCACGCGTCCGATACAGTTGATCCGTGATCTGCATCGCGGCGAGGATCGCTGCCTTATGCGGCTCCGGAACCCTGGTCCGGAGGTGCGCCTCCTGAATCAGTTCGTCCACGTGACGGGCACAGGCTTGCGTGTACTCCTCCCCCTTTTCCGAGCGGATGGAGTACTCCTCTCCGAAGATCGTAACGCGCACAGGGGGGGTCTGATCGTCCAACTCTGCCTCCGGCGGCGGGGGGTCGATTTCAGTCGGCGGTCTCGTCCTCGATCACGACGAGGCGGGAACGAATGCCCATCGCCCGTTCTCGCGCTTCCGCTATGACCGACTTGAGTTGATCGTTTTCTTCGTTCAACTGCTGGATTCTGCGCTCGAGAGCCTCGGGGTCCGAACCGTCGGTCCGGGACTCCAGCAGGCTCTTCTCCAACCTGTCGTGCTTCTCCTCTGCCGCAGTCGCACGGCTTCGGAGACGGCCCAGCTCGTCCAGGAGCGCCCCCACGGCACGCTCGAGGCCCTCGAGTTCGTGCTCGAGGGTCACCCCTTCACGAGGCTCGGATTCGGACATCGAAATCTGCCTCCAGTCGTCTGAGAATGGCGGTCATGGCCTCATCGACCTCTCCATCGGTCAGCGTCCGGTCCGGGGCGCGGAACACCAGGCGCCAGGCGAGGCTCCTTCGACCTTCTTCCACCCCTTCCCCTTCATATACGTCGAACAACTGCAGGTTCGACAGAAGCGGCGGGGCCGCAAGCCGGATCGCGGATTCAACCTCGGACGCCGGGACGGTCGATGCGAGCGTGAATGCCAGGTCACGAGCGACGGCCGGATACTGTGGCAGCGGCTCGAACCGCCGGCGGTCCGCAACCTGAACCGCACCCAGCCGAAATTCGCCGGCGAATACCGGGCTCGCCCACGGCGGGGCGTCGAGGGCCCGAGAATCGACGCGTCCGGCGATGCCGGCGAGGCATTCCCCGTCACCGACTTCGAACGCCTCATCGTGCAGCCACATTCCCCACCCGAACGGACGCTGGCACTCGTCCACCCGGCCCGCGAACGGTGCCACCGGACCGAGGTCGAAGGTCTCCGCCAGCTGTTCGACGATGCCCTTGAGGTCCCACAGGTCCACTTCAGACGCCGAGCCTCCCCAGTGATCGGGGGATCGATCGCCGGTTATCACGAACGCGAATCGTCGCTCTTCGGCGAACGGATTCGCGGCGTCCCGCTCATCCGGGGAGGGATCGGCAGGTGGAGCTTCCGGCCGGGGACTTCGCGAACCGAACGCGGTCCCGACCTCGAACAGCCGAACGCTCCGTCTGCCGCGAAGCCAGTTGTGCTCCACCCGGCTCAGGAGCACGGATGCCAGGTCCGTGCGCAGGAATCCTTCTGCTCTCGAAAGTGGCCTGAGCAGCGGGATTCTGTCTACGGCGGACCTGCGCTCCGTAACGAACGGCAAGCTGCGCGCCTCCAGGAATCCTTCTCCCGCGAAGAATCGGCGAACACGATCGCCTCTTTCGTGATCCGGCGCGTCGGGTACGGAGCTCGGCCGGAAGCTCCTCGGCTCGGACGGGAAGGCGTCGTATCCGTGACGGCGTGCGACTTCCTCGAGCAGGTCGGATTCCGTTCTCACGTCGCCCCGCCAGCCCGGCACGTCGAAGCGAAGCAGCTCCCTGGTGCCGTCGGACCGCAGACCGAACCCGAGTGGCGACAGCAGCTCCTCGATCCGGGCGGACGACAGATCCAGTCCGAGAACCTGCCGCACCCGTTCGGGTCGCAGCTCGGCCACGGCAAGCGAAGGCGGGAGCCCTCCGACGCGGATCCCCTCCGTGTCCGCTTCGCCGCCGGCAATCGCGAGAATCAGCTGCACGCAGCGTGTCAGGGCCGCCTCCAGCCCGACCTCGTCGATTCCCCGCTCGAACCGGTACGAGGCGTCCGTCGCGAGGCCCGTTTCCGCCGCCGTATGGCGTGTATGGGTCGGATCGAAGGCGGCGCACTCGATGAGGAGATCGACTGTCTCGGGCGAGACCTCGCTCTCCTGGCCACCCATCACGCCAGCGAGCGCGACAGCGCCGTCTTCGTCGGCAATCACGGTGCAGGCAGGAGTCAGAACGTGCTTCTCCCCGTCCAGAGTGCGAAGCTCCTCACCAGCTCGAGCCGCGCGGACCTGAATCTCGGATCCGGCCAGCTTTTCGAGATCGAATGCGTGAAGTGGCTGGTTCGATTCGAGCAGGATGTAGTTCGTGGCATCGACGACGTTGTTGATCGGTCTCGCACCTGCGCCTCTGAGTCGGGCCTGGAGCCATGCCGGCGACGGCCCGACGCGCACGCCGCGGATGATCGCCCCGAGATACCGGAAACAGCGATCCGCGTCCGCGATACGAATGCTGACACCGTTCGATTCCGCTCCCGTCCGGCCATCGATCCACACGGGCTCCCACCCGGGACCCGGGAACTCCGTCAGAACGACACCCGTCCCGCCCTCCGGAGCCAGCTCTCGCGCCACGCCGGCGTGACAGGCCAGATCGATCCGGTTGGGCGTCAGATCGAGCTCGAGCCGAGCGTCGGGCAGCGACATGGCCGAGGCGAAGCTGGCGCCCGGCTCGAAGTTCCCTTCGAGCTTCATGATCCCACCGGCGTCCCGACCCAGCTCGAGCTCCTTTTCCGAGCAGAGCATGCCGTGGCTCATTTCACCCCGGATCTTGCGCGATTCGATCCGGAAGCCGCCCGGAAGTTCCTGCCCCGGAGCCACGTACGGGTAGAGCGCTCCCTCTTCGACGTTCGGCGCCCCGCAGACCACGTCGATCGGCTCGCCGGTCCCGGCATCCACCCGGCAGAGAGTCAGACGATCGGCATTGGGGTGCGGGCGAGCTTCGGTCACTCGTGCAATCACGATGCCTGCCAGGTCGTCTCCGACCGGGATCACGCGGTCGACCGGAATCGCCCCGAGACTGATCCGATCGGCAAGCTCCTGGGCAGACCCCTCGAGACCGGGCACGAGAGCCCTCAGCCAGTTAACCGAGACGTCCATCAGCAGAACTGCTCCAGGAACGCGGCGTCGCCTTCGTAGAGGAGGCGAATGTCGGGGATTCTGTATCTCAGCAGCGCGATCCGAGCCGGCCCCATTCCGAATGCGTACCCCGTGAATCGCTCCGAGTCGTATCCCACGGCCTCGAAGACGGCAGGGTTCACCATACCGCTCCCCATGATCTCCACCCAGCCGGTGCCCTTGCAGGTGGAGCAGCCCGAACCCTCGCAGAGGAAACAGGTCACGTCCACCTCGGCCGATGGCTCGGTGAACGGGAAGTACGATGGCCTGAACCGGGTGCGCGTCCCGGTGCCGAAAAAGCGATGCACGAAGAAGTCGATGGCCGCCCGAAACTCGACGAAGTCGATGCCCTCGTCGACCGCCAGTCCTTCGATCTGCTCGAAAGCCGGGGCATGGGAGGCATCCCAGGGGTCGCGGCGGAACACCAGTCCCGGCGCGAGCACTCTGACGGGCGGATCATGCTCCAGCATGATACGGGCCTGGACCGGCGAGGTGTGTGTACGCAGCAGAACGCCCTGATCCAGGTAGAACGTATCGTGCATGTCGGCCGCCGGATGATCCAGCGGAATGTTCAGGGAGGTGAAGTTGTGCCAGTCGGACTCGATTTCGGGGCCCGTGGCGATCGTGAATCCGATCTCACGGAAGATTTCGCACACCTCGTCGATCACGCGCGTGACCGGGTGGACACCTCCCTGCCATGTCCTTCGGCCCGGAAGCGTGAGGTCTGTGACCTCATCGGTCTCGCCGGACTCCGCAGCGGCGATCGCTGCCGATCGGACCTCAAGCAGCGCCTCGAGGGCCTTCTTGACCCGGTTTCCGGCCTGACCCGTGGCCGGTTTTTCCTCTGCCGGGAGAGCCTTCAAGTCCGACATTGCCCGGGAGACGAGGCCTCCACGACCGAGGAATTCGATCCGAGCGGCCTCGAGAGCCTCCTGAGATTCCGCGGATTCGAACGCCGCGACACCGCGGCGCCGGATCTCCTCGAGGCGCTCTCGCAGAGCAGGCCCTTCGTTCGCCATGCGCCCTCAGGCTCGAGTCAGTTTCCGTGCTCCCGGGCGATCCGGGCCAGCTCGGCGAACGCCTCGGGTTCCCGGATGGCCAGGTCCGCGAGGACCTTGCGATTCAACTCCACGCCCGCCTTGCGGAGTCCGCTGATGAACCGGGAGTAGGACAGGTCGTGCTGCCGCGCACCCGCGTTGATCCGGGCGATCCAGAGACGACGGAAGTCGCGCTTCTTGCGCCGGCGATCGCGGTAGGAATACGCCCAACCACGTTCCACCGCGTTCTTGGCCGTGCGATATAGCTTGGAGCGCGCGCCGAACTGCCCGCGCGCCTCCTTCAGGATCTTCTTCTTGCGCTTGTGTCGAGCGACGCTGCTGGTTGCTCGCGCCATCGTTGTACCCTCTTTCCCAGCGCGCTCCCGAGGACGGAGGGCTCAATCCGATCCCGACCGGAGCGCGTTACGTTCCCGGCGGCCGTCTCACGAGGAGCCGGCCGGCCTCGTTGAATGCGGCGGTCAGCCTCCGCCGAGAAGTCGCTTCACCCGCTTGACGTCGGCCTTCGAAACCAGGGTAGACTTGCGCAGGTTTCTCTTCCGCTTCGGGCTCTTCTTCGTGAGGATGTGGCTGCGATACGCCTTGTTCCTCTTGTATCGTCCACCCCCCGTCTTGCTGAATCGCTTGGCGGCGGAGCGGTTGGTCTTCTGCTTCGGCATGTCTGAGTCCTCTCGATTACGTACTGCGGGGCGCCATCAGCATCGTCATCTGGCGGCCCTCCATCCTCATGGGCGATTCGACCGTGGCCAATTCGTCCAACTCCTCCCTGACCCGGGCGAGAACCCTCTCACCGAGCTCCGGGTGGGTCATCTCACGACCACGGAACCGGAGAGTGAACTTGACTTTGTCTCCGTCCTCCAGGAATCGCCTGGCGTGCCGAAGCTTGAAGCCGAAGTCGTGTTCTTCGATCTTGGGCCGCATCTTGATCTCCTTGACGGTGATCGTGTGCTGCCGCTTCTTCGCTTCGCGTGCCTTCCGCGCCGCCTCGTACTTGTACTTACCGTAGTCCATGATCCGGCAGACCGGAGGGCGGGAGTTCGGGGCGACCTCAACGAGGTCGAGCCCCCTCTCTTCAGCCATCGATCGTGCCTCGTCGGTCGGCACGATCCCTACCTGTTCGCCCTCCTCGTCGATCAGCCGAACCGGGCTGATCCGGATCCTCTCGTTTACGCGCAGGTCTTCCTGGCTCACATCACCTCTTCCAGGACCGTTCCAATCGGCCACGGGTCGGCACGGTCCAACGCCGATTCGCGACGACAAAAAACCCGGTTCGGCAGAGCCGACCGGGCGAGATGCGCCGAACGCGGCCGCAATGCGGTCGCCGCGCGTCGCCGTCTCGTGAACCCGGCGGCAGAACCCCCGGTACGAGCGGGACGCCGAAAGGTGGGAGGCAGCTCACCTCCGCTTTCCTGTTTCAGGGCGCGAACATAGGAACGATCGTCGGGAGTGTCAACGAAGGTCACTGGCCGGGCTCTGGTCCCGAGGTCTGGCACTTCGCCCCGTATCGGCACCCATCGCCGCCCTGCGCCTGATCGGCCAGGGGACATCCAGCGAGGTGCCGTAATCCTGCAACTCTTTTCGCTTGCAGCACCTGGAGCGTTCGCGGTCGGCCGACCGGTCCACCGTGCGTGGTTCTTGCTGCAACTGGCTCCCGGATCCTTGCGTCTGCGGGCGCTTCCGGTCGCGAGGACCGGCACCGCACGACTGGTCAGTATTCTCCGGGGGGAATCATGAAAACACTGCGATTCGGTATCCTGCTCTCCTTCGCGGCTGCGGTCGGCCTCGCTGCGCCGCTTTCCGCCCAGACGACGCTTGGCGTCCGCGGTGGGGTGAGCATCGCCGACATTTCCGTCGACGAAGAAGGCGAGAGCATAAACTTCGACAGCCGTACCGGCTTCGTCGGTGGCGGCTTCGCCAATTTTCAGCTCGGCGAGACCTTCTTCGTCCAGCCCGAGCTCCTGTATGCGCAGAAGGGCGCGAAGGAAGCGTTCGACAGCAGCGTCGACGCGACCATCAAGCTCGACTACCTCTCGATCCCGGTACTGTTCGGGGCCGCCTTCGGTATTGGCGACGGCGGCGTGACACCGCGCATCTTCGCCGGGCCGGAAGTTTCATTCGAGCTGAGCTGCAAAGTCTCGGCGGAAGTCGAGGGCATTTCCGCCTCCGCCGACTGCAGCGAAAACGAACTCCAGACGAAGTCGGTGGACTTCGGCCTCGTGTTCGGCGCGGGCGTCGGGATTCCGGTCGGCAGTTTCGAGATCGTTCTCGACGGACGCTACGATCTCGGTCTGACGGACATCGAAGACTCCGACTCGGAGTTCGACACCAGCGCGAAGAACCGCGCCTGGCAGTTCACCGCCGGCGTCGGC
>JAMJQL010000057.1 GCA_023554245.1 Gemmatimonadota bacterium | reverse complement strand
CGCGCTTCCGGGCAGAGCGCTGGCTGCAAGCAGAAAGCTGAAGAGTCTGAGCCGCACGGCACCTCCCGATCGCTCCCGAAACTCAGGTTTGCACGAACGAACTCAAAGATCGGGACGCGCGAGGCGACGCGCACCCCTGATCTTCAGGGATGCGCGTCGTCGGCTCGAATCAGTTCCGTCGCGGCAGCTTCATGGTGGCAAGTACGCCTGCATGGTCGGAAGGCCAGAGACCCGATTCGGTGAGGTCGGCGGGTCTGCTTCCCAGCACCCTGGTTCTGACCGCACCTCGGATTCCGGGCTCGCCGAGTCCGAATTCGCCGCGCAGCAGGATCAGGTCCACCCGGCGGTCACGGATCGATTTCCGGTCGCTCAAGTCTTCCGTCTGGCAGCAGGTCATGCCGCCGCCGGACTGACTCCACGCGTCCTCGAATCCATAGGAGAGCAGATCCTCGTACGTTGCGGTCGATGCCCCGTAAGCATCGGTGTTGAAATCACCTGCGGCGACGATCGGGAGGTCGGTGCCGATGCTTGCAGCGAATTCGCCGGCCTGAAGCCGTTGCAGCGCCTCGAGCTCGGGTACGATGGTGCCGTCCGCTCGGTCAGCCGGCTCGAGATGCGTGGAGGCGAATCGCAACGTGAGGCCCTCGATCGTCGCATCGATCGAAGCCCAGCCGCGATAGATGGGGAAGGGAATCGCCGGGTCCACGAAGGGAGGCGCTCCGAGATTGTAGGTGAATCGGTTCACTTGCGGATTCGCGGTCTCGACGTCGCTGCGGGCCACCACCAGGTCGAAGTCGGTGAGCCGGATCAGCAGGCACTCACCCACGAAGGCGCAGTCGGGCGGCGGGGCGCAGCTCTGGTCTGCGTAACAGGGCACGTCCGGAAGCGTGACCGGCAGTACCGGAGTCTGGAAATTCTCCGAACTCGCAGCGACCGAGTATTCCGGTCCGAGTGCGGCCAGCAGGATCGCCTCATAGTCCAGGATCGGCGTGAAGGAAAGTCCGTCGAACACCTCGAACAGGGTGACCTCCTGAAAGCCGATCAGGTGCGGTCCGAACCGAGCCGCTTCTTCCCCGATCGCAGCCGCTCGGCTGGCGAAGTCGTTGGCCAGGACGCGAGCGAAGGCGGCTCCCGCGGCGTACTGAATCTGTTCCTCGGGAACAGCCAGGGCGTCTTCGATGGCCGCCCCGATGTAGACGTTCCAGTCCATGAACACGATCCGGCCCTCATCGGCGGCATCCGCCCGGATCGCCGGCAGCTCGAGGACAGCGGATTCGTCGGGGAGCGGGTTGATGACGCGGTCCGAATCGCAGGCCGCGACGGCAATCAGCCCTGTTAGCATGAGATACTGCCAGTGTGGAATTCGCATGGTTCAAATCTCCGCTCGGGTTCCAGCGGAAGCACCTGGGGGTGGGTGCATCTCGCGATCGAGGGCCGTGCTCTCCGTCAGGGGGGACCTCGCCCGATGCCGCGGGCCAAGTACGACGGAGGTGATGCCACATACGCGTCAACTCGATAATACTAACACGTCACGCCTCGAATTGGATGCACCTGTACTCTGCAGGGTGCCCGGGGATCAGTCGGCGGTCGCGGGCTCCCCAACCAGCCGAGGACGATCGCCTTCCATTTCCGCCGGCTCCACCAGGATCTCGCGCGCGATCTCTCGGTCCAGTGCGAGCTCCGTCTCCCCGACCCGGATCACACATGCGGGCTGCTGCTGCACGATCCGGAGCTCGGCCCCGGGCACGACGCCGAATACCGTCAGAGTTCGATGTCGATCGGAGGCCGTCGCGCCGACGCACAGAACCGTCGCTCGCTGGCCCGGTCGGAGCTCCGACGCGGCCCGCACGGTCTCGGGGAGGTGCGTTTCGCTGGCCGCAACGGGCAGAGAACGCTTACGGACGAAGATCCGCCGGAACAGACCTACGGCGGCGGGTGTCTCGGGGAATTCGTACTTGCAGCTGGGGCAGCGGACGAGCCGACACATGGATCCCAACGGGCATCCGTGAGCGCAAAGCGTGTCCCCGCGGGCGAACTCGAACCCGCACATCGGGCAGGTCAGGTAGTCCCCAGCCATATTCCCAGCTTGTTGACCAGTCCGCCGATCAGAACGGCGAATGGAAAGATGAATGCGACCATGCCGAGCGCCGTCCTGCGACCGTGCTCCTTCGTGATCATCAGGAGCGTCGCGAAACAAGGCATGAACAGGGTGATGGTCACCATCGCCACGAGGATCTGGTGCTGCGAGAGTATCGCGCCCGCGCCGGTCGCCGCGTCCAGCACGTACACGGCGCCGAAATCACGCCGCATGAAGCCGACGAGCAAGGCATTAGCCATTTCGGCCGGCAGACCCAGCCAGCCGACCACCAGCGGTTCGGCCGCCTCCGCGATGGCGGTCAGCGCCCCGAACGAGTCGAGCAGGAACAGCGCGGCGGTTCCCACGAGGAATACGGGAATGACTTCCTTCAGGTACCATTCGATCCGGCTGTAGGTCTTGGTGACCACATTGCCGAGCTGGGGCCGCCGCATGGGTGGTATCTCGAGAATGAACTCCGAGCCCTCGCCAGGGAAGACCCTGGCGGTCAGCCAACCGACCAGCAGAATCACGCCGATCATGATCGCGAGCCAGACCAGGGCACCGGTCGGGGACAACGCCGCCGTGAGCGCAAGGAGTACGCCGAGCTGGGCGGAGCAGGGAACGGCGAGGGCGAGAAGCATGGTCGTCACCACGCGCTCCTTGCGGGACTCGAGCACCCGGGTGGTCATCGTCGCCATCGTGGTGCAACCGAGCCCGAGGATCATCGGCAGGACCGCCTTGCCGTTCAGTCCCATGACCCGGAATACCCGGTTCAACATCACGGACATCCTGGAGAAGTATCCGGAATCCTCCAGGACGCTGAACACCAGGAAGAACACCGTTACGATCGGGAGCACGATCGCCAGCGCGTAGCTGAGTCCCATCGTGATCTGACCGAAGGGTCCGACGAGGAAGTCGTGAATCCTGCGCCGGACCGATTCACCGAAGCTGAGCGCAACGGCGGAATCGATCTCGTAAGCCGGTCGCACGACGAGCTTGGAGCTCTCTCTGAGCACGACTTCGTGGGCGGGACTGATCGGCAGCGAAAGGGTGAAAGGAACCGGCTCGGTCTGGTGCTCGTGGGGAAAGGGAAGCACCCGATCGGCCAATGCGATGGATGCCGGTGAGACCCGCTGCTCGAAGACCCCGACCTCCAGTGCGTCTACGAGGGTGCCGGCGCCGAACAGCCCCACGAGCCAGAACACCGACAGGAGGATCGCGGCCAGCAGCGCGAGTCCCTTCACCGGGTGCATGGCCCAGAAGCCGAGCTTTACGCCAAGAGGGGCCCGCAGCGGTTCGGAGATCGACCAGGTCTCGGCCAGGATCTCGTTCACCGCGTCCAGTCGGGTCACGTCGCTGGGCGCCGTGGTTCCGGGTGGCGGTGCGACAGCCGGGATCCGGGCTCGATCCAGCGCGGCCACCAGGTCGTCGGTGCCGGTATTGGTGGGCGCGACGGTCGAGACCACCGGAATGCCGAGGAGCTCGGACAGCCGATCCACATCGATCTCGCCTCCCCGATTCTCGAGCTCGTCCCACATGTTGAGCACGAGGATCATCGGCCGTCGAAGCTCGGCGAGCTGGAGGGTGAGGAAGAGGGCGCGCCGGAGGTTCTTCGCGTCCGCCACCTGCACGACGGTCGCTCCGGGATGCCCCTCCAGGAGCTCACGGGTGACGCGAGCCTCGTCGCTGCGCGGCGCCAGGTCGTTGAGACCCGGGGTGTCCACGATCTCCCGGAAACCGACTTCCTCGCTCGCTCTCGCGCGAACGATCTCCACCGTCGTGCCCGGATAGTTGGACACCGTGACGTAACGACGGGTCAGATTCCGGAACAGGACGCTCTTGCCCACGTTCGGATTCCCGACGAGAGCCGTGACAGGGATCTCGGATGCACTCGGCTGAGTGAGCGTGGCGGATGCGGAAAGGTCGTGTGTCATCGTTGAGACTGAATCTCGTTCGCGATCACGCTGCAGGCAACTTCTTCCTCGCTTCCGCGTGTTTCGACAGTTTCCTGAAGCCGGATCCGTGACGAAAGAAAGGCTCCCGCATTTGCCGGAGCCCTTCATCGACCCGAATGTCGCCGGGTGTCAGTCCTCTTGCGCCACCTCGGCCTCGCCGGCGATCCACCGGTACGCGAACCCGGCGAGGGCGGCACCGACGATCGGAGCGACCCAGAACAGCCACAACTGAGACAGAGCCCATCCCCCGACGAAGAGGGCCGGGCCTGTGCTTCGCGCCGGATTCACCGACAGGTTGGTGACCGGAATGCCGACCAGGTGGATCACCGTGAGCCCGAGCCCGATGGCGATCGGGCCGAGGCCCGCGGGCGCCCTTCCATCGGTCGCGCCGAGGATGATCATCAAGAATACGAATGTCAGGACGACTTCGGCGACCAGAGCGGCGGTCATCGAGTAACCACCCGGTGAGTGCTCGCCGAAACCGTTCGCGGCGAAGCCGGAGGCCACGAGATCGAATCCAGCGGCCCCGCTGGCGATCACGGCGAGGATAGCCGCGGCCACGACCGCTCCCACGAGCTGCGCGATCCAGTACGGCAGGATCTCGGCGGTCGGAAACCGGCCTCCGGTCCACAGCCCGATGCTCACGGCAGGATTCACGTGGCAGCCCGAGATGTGCCCGATGGCGAACGCCATCGTCATCAACGACAGACCGAACGCCAGGGAAACGCCGAGCCAGCCGATACCCACGCCCGGAACCCCTGCCGCGAGGACTGCACTGCCACAGCCGGCGAACACGAGCCAGAACGTGCCCAGCGACTCTGCTGCCATCTTCCGACTCAGTGACATCTCGGCCTCCAGAAATGGGTCAAAAAACGAACTTCACGTCTTCGGTCACGAAGGCTGCTTGCGCCGCGCTCTGAGCCAGGCGGTCAGTCCACCGGCGAGAAAGCCGAACAGGTGGGCCTCCCACGACACGCCGACCTGCAGGGGGGAGAGTCCGAACAGAGCCGAGCCCCAGAACAGGAGCACGGTAATGGAGAGGAGAACCGCTCCCGGCTTTCGATCGAACCACCCCGTGAGCAGTAGATAGCCGAACAACGCGAACACCACGCCGCTCGCGCCGATGTGAATCGAGGGCCGCCCCACGAGCCAGACTCCCGCACCGCCCACGAGGGTGCCGAGCAGAACGGCGGTCCAGAAATCACGCGGATCGCGCACCAGCACCAGCCCGCCGAACAGCAGGATCCCGATCGTGTTGAGCGCGAGGTGGGTGAAGCCCAGGTGGAGAAACGGGTGGAGCGGTATGCCCACGAGACCGCCGGCGGTGCGTGGCCGGATTCCGAGTCGGTCCAGAGATCCGGCGAAGACCAGCCAATCGACCAGCTCGATCGCCCACAGCACGAGTACCAGGCCACCCAGAATCCCGGCGTACCGCTTCAGGTCCTTTCCAATGGCGGCCAGGCTGTCGCCCCGGTCGCCGAACGTCGATCGACGCGTTCGATCAGCCTTCGCTGTTTTCGTCTTCGTCCTCGTATCCCTCGTCGCCCGGTTCTCCATCGTCTGCCGTACGCAACCGCTCGAGGGCTGCCTCGAGATCGGCGACGTCCATGCCTTCCAGGTTCTCGATCCCTGCCGCCGAGGCTTCCTTTCGCAGCCGCTTCTTCTCGGCCTTGGCTTCCTTCTTCTTGGCCTTTCGGATTTCCTTCTGTCGCTTCTCGTACGTGTAGTTCGATCGTCTCGCCACTCTTCCTCCTGTTTCGGGTCTATCCGGTGCGGATCCACTCCGCTCGCGGATCTCAAGCGAGGAACCTACGTCAGAGCGGCCGTGCTGCGCACCCGTCAGTGAAAATTCTGGTCTCCGGGATCGATGGCACCCATGGGTGTAATCTCGCCGAACTGGCGTTCGTACTTCTGCAGATTGTCGGCGAGGGCTGCCAGCACGCGCTTGAAGTGACCCGGGCTGACGATGATTCGCGATACGAGCGCCGAGCCGTTCGGAGCGGTCATCAGCCAGTCGATGATGAACTCCTCGGCCGTATGGGCCACCAGCATATTGTTGCTGTATCTTCCCCGGGCGAGTTCATCGTTCGCATTGATCGTGATCTGGCGGGACGGCCCCGCCGCCTCTTGATCGGCCATTTCGGACCTCCATTCTGTTTGATGGTCGGGCTATCGTCCTCCGGGGTGTTCGGAACGGACAGGATTCCAGTACCTCCACGCCAGCGAGATCGCACGGACCAGCATGAGGGTTACGATTCCCCACCAGACGCCCTGCAATCCCCAGTCTAACGGTATCACCAGCAGGAGCACGACACTGGCAGCGGCGCCGGAGAGCAGCATCTGGCCCGCCACGAATCGGAATTCTTCCAGACCCAGGTAGATGCCGTCCCAGACGAAAACCAGGGCATTCAGCGGCTGCATCAGGATGATGAAGGGGAAGATCTCGCCGACCGCGTCCAGGACCTGGGGCTCGTTCGTGAACAGACGGGGCAGGAACGGCGCCAGCAGCGTGAACAGCAGAGCGAGGACCAATCCCGTGCCCAGACCCCAGAGCAGCAGCCGGTCCGAGGCGGCCCGCGATGCGCCCGACGCGCCCGTTCCCCGGTACCTGGCCACCATCGCCTGGGCCGCCACGGCGAGCGAATCCACGACCAGGGCGAGCAGCAGCCATAGCTGCGAGCCCACCTGGTGAGCGGCGACGGCCACGGTGCCCACACGAGTCGCGACGGCCGTCGCCAGAGTCAGCGTTCCGATCAGAGCGAATGTCCGGACCACGAGCTCCCCGCCGACCCTGAGGAAGGGGAGCAGGTCACGCACGGCGGGAAGGTGTGGCTCGATGCCGAGCGCTCCGGATCTTCGTCGCAGCAGCAGGTCCACGAACCAGAGTGCTCCCACCCACTGCGCGATCAGAGTAGCGAATGCCGCCCCTTCGAGTCCCCAGCCGAATCCGAAAATGAACAGCGGATCCAGAACGAGGTTGACCAGGTTGAGCCCGAGGGTCACGAGCAGCGGAGTCCGGGTATCGTGATACCCCCGGAACGCCCCGTGCCCGGCGGTCACGAGCAGTACGGCCGGGCCGGCGAAGGCCCTGATTCGGAGATAGGACAGAGTCGAGGCGCGGAGCTCTCCCTCCGCACCCATCGCCGAAACGATCGGCCCGGCGAGAGCCTGCAGGGCAAGCACGGCGATGACTCCGGCGAGGATGGCGACCACGAAGGCCTGAACGACTACGCGCCCCGCTGCATCCCGATCGTCGCGGCCGACAGCACGAGCGACCAGTGGCGTCGTGCCGTACGCGAGGAAGTTGAACAGCACGAATGCCATCGAGAAGATGGAGGCGTTGATGCCCAGCGCCGCGAGAGGCACCACGCCCAGGCGTCCGACGAAGATGGTGTCGACAATGGACACGAGGGGGTCTGCGGCAAGGGCGCCCAGCGCGGGCAACGCGAGACCGAGGATCTCGCGATCAAGTCCGCGACGGGAGGCTTCCGGGGGCAGAGTGTTCACGGCGACGAAGATGGTCGCGACCCGTTCGTGGCGAAATGCCCCCGCGGAGGACAGTTCGCCAGTCTCGGACATCTGCCGAGGGGGACGTGCCAGGGAGTCGGCACGCCAGACCGACGTTTCCGGCTCTCTTGCCGACAAGAGCCTCGCATGAGTGACGCTCTATGTAATCGTCTGTTGTGCAGATACTTACAGGATTGTTATTCGTCGTCGGTGACTATCAGGACCGGGGAAGTCTCGAGCCCCCGCCGTCCGGCACGCCGGGCGTGGATCGCATGTTGCTCTGCTTCCGGGCGACGGCAGGATGCTCCGGGCTGCACGCGGGAGCACTACAACGAGTGAAGAGCCGGCCTGTGCTCCGGAGCGTCCACCGTCACCCTTTTCCCCGACGTTGTTCACCGCCTGAGCCGCCCCTTCCAATTCGTCCGCTCGACCCGCAGGTTGCCGGCCATGAACGAGACAAGATCGAACTCAGGCCGACGGCATTCCGCCCGACCGAATCTGCTGCACAGCGGGCCCTGCCTCTGGGCCGGGATGATGATGGCCATCTGGGCGGCCGTGCAGCCACCGAGTGTGGCAGGCCAGAGTCGGGTGCCGACCATATCCGTTGAGACGCTCGCCGATGATCTCTGGGTCATTCGCGACGGACTCGGGAGCGGCAACGTACTCCTGTACGACGTCCCCGGGGGCGCGTATCTGGTCGACGCGGGAGCGCCCGAAAGTGCCTCGGCAATCATTGCCACCGTCGACTCGCTGGCCGAGAACCCGGTGCGGACGGTGATCAGCACTCACTACCACGAGGACCACCTCGGTGCGAACGCCTGGTATGCTGTTCGCGGCGCGCGAATCATGGGACACGAGCTCCTGGCGGTGGAAGCGCTGCGAGACACCACGATCGCCGAGATGCGCTGGGAGCGCCGCCGCGCCAATCCGACGTCGCTTCCCACGGTGCAGGTGACCGGTCCCTCGATGATCAAGTCCGGCCAACCCGACGGGGGGACGATCGCCGCGATCCAGAAGCTGCAGCCAGCTCACTCCAGGACCGATATCGCCGTGCTCATTCCCACGGCCAATGTGCTGCACGCCGGCGACCTGATCGAGGTCGGTGCCTATCCGTTCATCGACTGGTGGGCGGGTGGCTCTCTCGAGGGAATGATCGAGGAGGTGGGCCTGATCGTCAGCTGGGCTCAGGGCGATCAACGCATAGTACCGGGACATGGACCGGTGATCGGGGCGAAAGAGCTGGCCGAGTATCAGACGATGCTGGTCACGATCCGGGACCGGGCGCGTGCAGCGATTGGACGTGGCGCTTCGGAAGCGGAATTCCTCGACTCCCAACCCACGCGTGAGTTCGATGCCGAACGCGGAGGAGAGGATGCCGGCCGGCAGTTCGCGTCCCTGGTCTGGTATGGCCTTACGCGAGGGGACTGAGTCTCACGGCTCAGCTCAGCAGCCCGACTGTCCTGCGAGCAACGCCCCGAACGCGATCGATGACAGGCGGGCCCCGGCCGACTCGGATCGGGAGGGAATGAGCACCGGCGCCCGCGCGCCCACCACGCAATGTGCCGGCTCGAGACCTGCGACGTATTCCACCGACTTGGCCGACATGTTTGCCGATTCGAGGTCGGGAAACAGCAGAATGTCCGCCTTGCCCGCTATCGGCGAATCGACGCCCTTCATGGCTGCTGCCTCGGATGAGAGCGCCAGGTCTACGGCGAGCGGCCCATCCACCTCGCAGCCGCTATCGGCGTGGTCGGAGACCAGTGCAGCCAGCCTGGCCGCATCTCGCGTCGAGGGAAACGCCTCGGTCACGGTCTCGACCGCCGCGAGCACCGCCACGGCAGGACGGTTCACGCCCAGAGCATGAAAAGCTTCGACGGCGTTTCTGAGAATGCGCTCCTTCTGCTCGAAGTCCGGTCGTGGAACCACTCCGCCGTCCGTGATTCCTACGATTCGGGATGCCGCGCCCCTGAGAAAGTCGAACAGGAATACGTCGCTGAGCAGCCGACTGGCCCGGAGCCCCGTTTTCTGGTCGAGCACGGCCCGCATGAGCTCCGCGGTCGGAAGCGCACCTTTGAGCAGAATACCCGCCTCTCCGGACCGTATAAGTGACACGCAGGTCGCGGCTGCCGAAGCCGGATCCGGCGATGCGTGAATCTCGAATTCCGCGGAATCGAATCCCAGCTGCTGGAGCGAGCTCCGAATCTCCGGCTCCGGCCCCACGAGCACCGGATCCGCGAACCCCGTTTCACGAGCGAGTGCCGACGCTTCAAGGGTTGCCCCTCCTGTCGCCCATGCCACCGCGACCCGGCGGCGTGGTGCCGCCGCGGCCGCCTCTCGCAGTTGTGCGAGGGATCTGATCGGCACCGACTTCGACTCGCGGATCACCAGGCGCTCGCCAAGGAGAGTCCGGCTCGAAAGGCCGCGAGGTTCACGGGAACGAGATCCGAACGAAACGCCGACTCGATGACTTCTTCCCAGCCGTGTATCGGGATGTCCTCCGTACACGCTGCGAAGGCCCCGAGCATGACCATGTTGGCGGCCCTGGACTCGCCGAGCTCCGTGGCCATGTCGTGAGCCGGCAGAATCCGAGCTTCCGGAAATGGGTCGAGAATCCGATCGAGCACGTCTTCCGGATAGAGGACGGGCCCGGACCCGGCCGGGGCCGGGGTTATCCGCTGCTCGTTCACGAGCAGGATACCATCGGTCTTCAGCCTGTGAAGGTGGCGCAGCGCTTCGAGCAGCTCGAGAGAGATGAGGAGATCGGCCGCACCGTCCGGGATCAGGGGCGAATTCACGGAGGAGCCGTAGCGGACCTCACTCAGCACGCTGCCGCCACGCTGGGACATCCCGTGAATCTCGCTCTTTCGTACATCGAAGCCGGCGGCGAGGGCTCCTTCGGCGATGACCCTGCTCAGCGCGAGGACGCCATGTCCCCCCACTCCCGCCAGTACGAGATTCCGGACACGTGCCCCGTCACGCTCCAGACCCCGATTCAGATCGCGAGTACCGCTCACGGGACCCCAGCTGGCTCGTGTCCTTCGATCCTGAGTCCACAGAAAGGGCAGACCTGGACGCAGAGCCCGCAGCCGCAGCAGGCTGCAGCGTCGATCACGGCCACGCCATCGCGGTCGTCGATCGCCGGGCACCCGAGTTCGAAACAGGTCCCGCATCCCGGACACTCGATCTCCAGCCGCACGGAGGGAGCGATCGGGGTTCGATCCACGAGCCGACATGCGGCCCGGCAGATGATCACAGAAGGCTCGGGGGTGTCCAGCTCCTCGTTCAGCGCGGCCTCCAATGCCGCGATGTCGTAAGGATCCACGTCTCGTACCCGTCTCACTCCGACTGCCCTGCAGACCGCTTCGATGTCTACCTGCTGGCCCCGTTCGCCAGTGGCCGTCACCCCGGTTCCCGGATGGTCCTGGTGGCCGGTCATCGCGGTCGTGCCATTGTCGAGTACGAGCACCGTGCTCGAACCCCCGTTGTAAACCGTGTTGATCAGCCCGGTAATGCCCGAGTGCATGAACGTCGAGTCTCCGATGACACCTACGACCCGGCGCTCGTCGCCGGCCGCGCGGAGGGCAGCCTCCATTCCGTGCGCCATGCCTATGCTGGCGCCCATGCACAGACAGGCGTCCATCGACTCGAGCGGGTGGAGCGCCCCGAGCGTGTAGCAACCGATGTCGCCCGTTACGATCAGGCCCATCTTCGAAAGCGTGAAGAAGACTCCACGGTGGCCGCAGCCGGCGCAGAGTACGGGAGGCCGCGGTGGGATCGCAGCAGGAGCCGCGTTCTTCTGCCGGACGTCGCCGGGCTCGGTCGCGGTACCGTTTCCGGAGAGCTCGAATCCGCGCGCCACCACGTCCGGATTCAGCTCGCCGGTAAGCGGGAAGATCTCCTTTCCGAGTACCTGGACTCCGAGCGCCCGCACCTCCGTCTCGATGAACGGGTCCAGTTCCTCGACCACGTAGAGTTCGTCGACCCCGGCGGCGAGCTCCCTCACCAGCGCCCGCGGCAGTGGCCAGGGCATCCCCAGCTTGAGAACTGAGGCGCCGGGCAACACCTCGCGTAAGTACTGGTAGGCGACGCCACCCGTGACCACGCCGACGGTTCGATCGCCCCACTCGATCCGGTTCAGATCCCGATTCGACGCAGCGTACTCTTCGAGTTCCACCATGCGGGACTCGACGAAGTCGTGGCGGGGTCGCGCATTGGCAGGCAGCAGGACGTGTTTATGGAAATTCCGGGAATAGTCGGGAATCCGGGCCATGGGCCAGGTCGTGCCCCGCGTGACGGCGACGGGAGACATGGAGTGGCAGATCCGGGTCGTGACGCGAAGCATCACGGGAGTGTCGAATCGCTCCGAGATCTCGAACGCTATCCGGGTGAAGTCCTTCGCCTCCTGGCTGTCGGACGGCTCGATGACAGGGATCTTCGCCGCGCGTGCCAGCTGCCGGTTGTCCTGTTCGTTCTGGGACGAGTGCATGGCCGGATCGTCCGCCGATACCAGCACGAGGCCGCCATTGACGCCGGCGTAGGACGAGCTGAACAGCGGGTCGGCGGCGACGTTCACGACGACGTGCTTCATGGCCACCAGCGCCCGCGCGCCACCCAGCGAAGCGCCATAGGCCGTTTCGTACGCCACCTTCTCGTTCGGCGCCCACTCGGCACGGATGCCTCCGCGCCGCGAGAGCGTCTCGAGAATCTCGGTGCTCGGTGTGCCCGGATACGCGGCGGCGAAGTGAGCGCCCGCCTCCAGCGCTCCCTCCGCGATCGCCTCGTTGCCCGAAAGCAGGATTCTGTTCGCCATCCGGTCGTGCCTCACTCCTGAATCCATCACCCGGCTAGTAATCCAGGACCGGTTCCTCGCCCCTGAGTGCCGAGACGACGCCTGCCGCGAGAGCTTCCATTTCGCCGGTTCCTCGAACTCGAACCGGTGCGAGATGCTCGACCCGCCTGCTGATCCAGCGAACCAGCGGCTCGGATCGAGCCAGACCTCCGGTCAGGATGATCGCGTCCAGCCGGCCCTCGAGGACGGTCGCCATGGCACCGATCTCCTTAGCCACCTGATAGGCCAGGGCCCGATAATGCAGTTCCGCCCGCTCATCGCCGGAGGCGATCCTCCGCTCCACCTCGGTGGCGTCATCGGTACCCAGATAACTGCGGAGTCCTCCCTCTCCCACGGTAAGCTTCCGGATCTCCGCTTCCGAGTGTCGCCCCGAATATACGAGATCGAGGAGTTCCTGTATGGGCAGGCCGCCGGAACGCTGGGGGGAGAACGGACCCTCGCTGATCGCATTGTTGGCATCCACGATTCGACCGTCCCGAACGGGACAGACCGAGATCCCTCCTCCCAGATGCGCCACCACTGCGCGGACCTCCCGCCACGGCCGGTCCAGGTCCGCGGCGAGGGCGCGGACGGCGGCGCGGACGCTCAGAGCGTGCGACAGGCTCCGTCGTTCGATTCCGGCCAGTCCCGATACGCGAGCGAGGTCATCGAATTCGTCGACGCTCACCGGATCTACCACGAAAGCCGGGGCACCCGAATCGACTGCCAGCTCGACTGCCATTCGCGCACCGAGATTGGCCGGATGCCGGCCCTGGACTCCGCGCTCGGCATCACGCAGAAGCGAGTCGTTGATCCGGTACACGCCTCCGGCGACGGGGCGCAGCAGCCCGCCTCGCCCGACGACCGCATCCAGCGCGGTCACGTCGACGTGGTGTGCCGCGAGAAGGGAACGAATGACCTCGAGCCGGCGCTGGAGCTCTGCTGCATCGAACGAAGACCCGCCCACATCATGGCGCAGCTCCTCCTCGAGCAGGCATCGATCTCCTTCGAAGAGCGCCACGCGAGTGCTGGTGGAGCCCGGATTGACGGCCAGTATGCGCGGTAGAGGATTCACCGGTTCGCGGCCGAGCCGCCGGAAGAGAGAAACTCGTGGATCGCATTGGCAGCCCTGATACCGTGAGCCACCGCGTCCACGACGAGTGCAGGCCCGAGGACATCGTCACCGGCGGCGTAGATTCCGGGGCGGCTGGTCTCGCCGGTGGCGGGATCGACCCGGATTCTTCCATCTGGCTCGGTATCCAGGCCCGCGATCCGACCCACGAATCCCTCGTCCGGCAGATATCCGAGCGCGAGAATCACGTCGTCCACCGGGACTTCGAATTCGGAATCGGGAAGGGCGACGGGGCTGCGCCGACCCGACGCATCCGGATCACCGAGTTCCATCCGGACGAGCCGCAGCGAGTGGACCCGGCCGCGGGCGTCCCCCTCGAGTCCGAGCGGGGTTGCCAGCCACTCGAAACGGGCTCCTTCCATTACCGCCAGCTTCCGATCGCGCGGGTTCCCTGGCATTTCCGCCTCTGTTCGCCGATACCAGACGGTCGCCTCCTGCGCACCCAGGCGCAGCGCTGTTCGAACACAATCCATGGCCGTGTCGCCACCACCGATTACGGCGACCCGGGCTCCGATTTCGGTCAGCGGCGTCGTTCCCTCGGGCAGCAGCTCCGGCGGGGTGTGAGAGCGAACCAGGAATGGCGTGGCCTGGTGGACGCCACCGAGCCCGGCACCCTCCACGGCCAGAGGTCTCCCGATCCCGGCCCCGATCGCGAGCAGCACGGCATCGAATCCCCTGTCCACGAGATCGTCGACCGTCAGACCGGTCCCGATCCGGGTCTCCGGAAACAGTCTGATTCCCAGCTCTCCGATCCGGCGAACTCTCTCCCGAACCCGGTCGGGGGAAAGCTTGAAGCCGGGAATCCCGTACAGCAGGAGTCCACCGGCTGCCGGCCAGGCGTCGAACATACTGACCTCGTGGCCTTGCCCGACCAGACGCTCGGCGGCGGTGATGCCGGCGGGGCCCGCACCGACGACCGCGACCTGTCGACCAGTGGGCCTCGACGGTGGCGATCGCGGGATCGAACCGATTTCGGCCGCACGATCGGTGACCCACGCCTCGAGCCGGCCGATCGGGACGGGAACACGGTCCTGCTTGATGTAAACGCAGGCGCCCTCGCACAGTTCGGTCTGAGGGCAGATCCTCCCGCAGATGCCCGGCATCGAGCTGGTTGCGTGAAACAGGCGTGAGGCCGCGACGACATCCCCATGCTCGAGCTGCCAGAGGGCGTAGGGGATGTCGTTCCCCAGAGGACAGGCCTTGACGCATGGGGCCGACGGGCACTGGATGCACCTTCGTGCCGCCAGCTTCGCCCACTCGAGCCCGATTGGCGCCCAGGGCTCGGCGAAGTCGGCGACCCGTTCCTCCGGGGGGCGCCGCGGCGGCTCGGACTCGGGAATCTTCAGCCGCTCTCGCCGATCGACGGCCTTCGAATTCGGGCGCGGAAGCAACGGCTGTCCTACCCGCCGAGCCCGGGCGCGTCGGGCACCTGCCACACGGTATCGAGCACCGTGCCATCGACCCACTTCACGACTGCGACCGGCTGATCGATGAGTTCGGGTTTCCGTGGCGGTCCGCCGACCAGCTGCTCGATCTCCGCCTTGATCTCCTCGATCGGTCTAATCGGGAGGTCGGTGTCGTTCTGCTGCAGAACGTCGAGAAGATCCGTGCGACGCGGATTCACAGCGATTCCACGCTCGGTGACCACGACGTCGATCAGCTCGCCGGGTCCGGTCAGGGTCGTGACCTCGTCCACGACAACCGGAATCCGATCCCGGAACGCCGGAAGCGCGAGGATCGTGCAACCGGCGGCGAGACAGTTCTGCCACCCGCCGATCCCGTGCAGCAGCATCCCGTCGGAGTGCGTCACGACATTGGCGTTGAATGCGACATCCACTTCGGTCGCGCCGAGCACCACGGCGTCCACCATCGAAGCGAAATTGCCCTTACCATGCCAGTTGTAGGACGTGAAAGGAGAGGTCGGAAGGTGATGCGGGTTCGTCGCGATCGACTCGACCGCGGCGAGGTCGAACGTCTGTCCGTCGAGGATGTAGTCGGTGAGACCCTCCTCGAGCAGTTCGACGAGGTAGCTGGTCGATCCTCCCCGGACGAATCTCGCCTTTACCCCCTGCTCCCGCATGATCTCGCGGATGAAACCGACGAACGCCAGAGCGATGCCTCCCGCTCCCGCCTGGAACGAAAACCCGTCACGAACGATGCCCGCATCGCGCAGGAAGCGAGCGACGTATTCGGCAATCAGCAGCCGGTCCGGACTGCGGGTGATCTGCGTGGTGCCCGACACGATCTTCGAAGGGTCGCCGATCGAGTCCACTTCGACGACGAAGTCCACGTTGTTGCCCTGGATCTGCCAGGGGACGCACGGGAACTCGACCAGGTTGTCGGTAACCACGATCACGTGGTCGGCATAGATCGAGTCGGCGAGAGCGAATCCGAGCGAGCCGCATGCGGAGGGCCCGTGCGAACCGTTGGCGTTCCCGAATGCATCCGCCGAGGGAGCCGCGATCACGGCGATGTCCACCGGCACTTCCCCGTCCTGAATCGCCTGCCAGCGACCGCCGTGCGAGCGCAGCACGCCCAGACCCGACATCCGACCGCGGGAGCAGTAGGCGCCGAGCGGTCCGTTCATCGAGCCTTCGATATGATGTACGACGCCCTGCTCCATGAGGTCGATGACCGGCTCGTGGCAGGGAAAGGAGGCGCTGGGGAACCACATCAGATCCCGCGCTCCCAGTTCGGCGGCCGCATTCAGCGCCTTCAGGGCCACTCGATCGCCGTTCCGCAGGTGGTGATGGCTGGAGATCGTCATGCCATCGCGCAGCCCGCAGCGCTCGAGGGCCGTCTTCAGATCCGGAACCCGCTTGTCGCCATTCGCCGGATACCCGGAGCAGGATCGTATCGGCGGTCCGTGCTTCGGGCCTGCCGGCCGGTGCATTCCGACGCCTTCGAAGGGAAGCGCGACGTGACCGTTCACGTCCATGGGGACCCGCCGACCGGCCGCGTTCACGTGAAACGCCTCCGCTTCGAGCCGGGGCGGTCCCGAGCTTCGATCAGTCATCGGTGACCTCCTCGAGCCGTCCGGTCCTCCTGGCGATCTCCACCGTGCGTAACGCACGCCGAACGACGGGAGGATCGATCATCTTGCTGCCCAGACTGACGACGCCGAGACCGCGTTCTTCGGCCTCTTCGAATGCGGACACGATCCTCCGTGCCCTGGCGAGGTCTGCTTCCGATGGAGCGAACGCCTCGTGAATCGGCTTGATCTGGCGAGGGTGCACACAGCCCATTCCATCGAATCCGAGGCTGCGGGAGCGCACGGCCCAGCCGCGGAGCCCTTCCTCATCGGCCACGTCGCCGAATACCGAGTCGATCGGCTGGCGAGCCGCCGCCCGGGCCGCGTTCACCAGCCGCATCCGGGCGTAGAGCGACTCCGAGCCCTCGACCGTTTTCGCCACGCCCAGGTCCGCCGTGTAGTCCTCGAGCCCGATCGTGAGAGCCACGATCGAGTCCACGGCCGAGGCGATCTCGAACGCCCGCTCGACCCCGACTGCCGTTTCGAGAATCGGCATCAGCCAGACCGGACGATCGGTGTTCGCCCGGATTCGTTCGTCCACGAGCAGCAGTGTCTCGGGGTCCTCCACCTTCGGGACCAGGATCACATCCACGGCTTCCGGAGCGACCGCGTCCAGATCCTCCAGTCCCAGGGGCAGGGGGTTGATGCGAACCATCCGCTCGGCACCCATGAAGTCCACGGTACGAAGGAGGTTCCGAACCACCAGGCGTGCCGCGGCCTTGTGGTCGGGGTGCACGGAGTCCTCGAGGTCGAGGATGACTCCGTCCGGTCGGTGAAGTCCGGCGTTGAGAGCCAGCTTCGGCTGGTCTCCCGGCAGGTAGAGCCGCGATCGGCGCAGCCGGTCCCGGTCAGTGGGATCGCCCGTATCGATCCTGCGGGCCGGACGTGCGTCGCCACCCTTCACCCCGGCCGCCCTGAGCGCAGCCTCGACGCGGGCACCGATCACCGGATCGATGGCGCCGGCATCGTCGATCTCGATCTCCACGTTCGACACGCCCAGCGCCTCGGCCACTCGTCTCGTCTCGGCCTCTATCGCGGGACCGTACAGGCCGCCGACCCGGGAGCGCACCGTCAGCCGGATCCCCCCGGAGTCGGTCAGTCGCGCGGTGGCACGCAGGTCCGACCGCACATCGTCGCCGGCTCGTCCCGCCAACCCGGTCAGCGGGGATCCTCCCGAAGTGCCTCTCCTCGTCGCCGTATCCGCGGACTCCTGTGTCACGAAGGCCTCCTCAGACGAGCTGCTCGAGAATCGCGTCGGTCAGCTGGGTAGTGGTCGCTGCGCCTTTCTCGATGACGTCGGGTCCGCCCGGCAGCTTCATCATGTCGTAAGCGCGCACCCTTCCTTCGGCCACGACCGCCCCGACCGCATTTCGGACCCGGGTCGCCCGGTCCGTCTCGCCGACATGGTCCAGCATCATTGCCGCTGTAAGGATCATCGCGATCGGATTCACGATCGGGGGATCCAGTTTCTCGTACTTCGGAGCCGACCCGTGGGTGGGTTCGAACACCGCAACCTGGTCGCCGATGTTGGCGGAGCAGGCGAACCCGAGCCCGCCGACCAGGCCGGCGAACGCATCGGATACGATGTCGCCGAACATGTTGCCCGCTACGATCACCCCGTAGTCCTCGGGGTTCTTCGTCAGCCACATCATCTGGGCGTCGATGTTCGTGGACCAGTGCTGGACACCGGGGAACTCTTTCTGAATCTTCCGTGCCTCCTCCTCCATCATTCCCGAGGTCTCGCGGAGAACGTTCGGTTTCTCGCAGACCGTAACCGAGCGATATCCGTGCTTCGCGGCGTACTCGAAGGCGGCCCTTACGATGCGGTGACAGCGATGACGTGTGAAGATCCGAGTCGAGATCGCGAGATCCGGACCCGGTGTGTCCGCGAACATCCCGAATTTCTTGTGGGTGGCGAGCGCAGACCTGACCTGTTCGGGCGGGTCGGTCCACTCGACGCCTCCGTAGAGCCCCTCCGTGTTCTGACGGAAGATCACCGCATCCACCGGCGGCTCCTCGAACCCACCATCAGCCGTCCGTCGGATGAAATTCAGCGGATTGCCCTGGAACGAGCGGCATGGACGGATGCAGACATCCAGGTCGAAGGTCTGCCGCAGGCTGACGATCGGACTGTAGTAGACCAGTCCCTTGTCCTGAAGCTCGGGACGGAGCTCGGCCGAGGCCTCGTGCTTCGGCTTTGAAGTGATCGCCCCGAACAGGCCGAGTCCGTGCTCCCGAAGCAGCTCGACCGTTCGCTCGGGCAGGGGATTTCCCTCGTTTACCCATGAGTCCCACCCGATGTCGGCGTGCACGTAATCGGCTTCGAAGCCTACCGCTTCGAGCACCCTGACCGCCTCGGGCAGCACCACCTTGCCGATTCCATCGCCCGGCATCGAGACGACCGTTCTCTGCGCCATCGTGTATTCCTTTCAGTTTCTTTCGCCCAGGCCGAGCCTCGAGCGGATCTGTCGTTCAATCCCACCGGCCACGACCAGTCCCTGGGGAACCGAGCCGAGCGCCGGAAAGCGGAAGCTCTCTCCATTCCAGACGAGCAGGCCGCGAGAGAAGTCCACCTGGATCTCCGAACCCGGAATCAGTGTCCTCGCCCCCGCGCCGATCTCTGACCTGTGCACCTCCCGAAGCCGGTCGACGAGAGCCGGGCACTCGATGCAGAGCAGGCCGTTGTTGAAAGCGTTTCGGAGGTAGGTCTGCGAGAAGCTGCCCGCGATGACGAGCGGTATGCCGGCCGCCTGAAGTGCCGTCGCGGCCTGCTCCCGGCTGGAACCGGTACCGAAGTTGAAGCCCCCGACCAGGATGTCGCCGGCCTCGATGCGAGATGCGAATTCCGGGTCGTAGTTACGCATCACGACCTCCGCCATCTCGGTCTGGCTCATGCCTTCGCGGTAGGTCCAGTCCTTCCCGTAGATGCCGTCGGTGTTGAGGTTGTCCTGAGGGGCGAGGACGAGGCGGCCGCGCACCCGTTCCGGGAAACCGTCCAGGATCTGGACGGTCTCCTCCGAGTCGGGCGCTTCGTCCAGACGGGAGAAACGGTACTCGGGGCCCCGTCCGTCGAGCCGGACGGGCCCCCGGATGTAGCCGGCGACGGCCGATTCGGCGACGACCTCGGGGCTGGCCAGGTAGGCCTTGGCATCACGGGAGCCCATCCGGCCCTTGAAATTCCTGTTGGTAGCCGAGATCCCGACTTCGCCCGACTCGAGCAGCCCGGTGCCCAGGCCAATGCACGGACCGCAGCCAGCAGGAAGCGGGCGCGCCCCGGCCGCGAGCAGGGTGCCCCAGGTTCCGGATGCCTCCGCGGATGCCTGGATCTCGGCGCTCGCCGCTGCCACGTAGAGTTCGACCCCCTCGGCCACCGCGCGACCCTCCAGCACTCCGGCCGCGGCATCGAGATCTTCCAGCCGGCTGTTCACGCAGGAGAGTATGTAGGCTTTATGAACCCGGACTACCTCGCGCTCGAGTTCCGAGACCGGGTGCATCACCTGAACGGTATCCGGCCCCGATACGTGGGGTACGACGCTCTCCAGATCGAGCTCGATCCGACCGGCGTAGACGGCATCCCGGTCGGGTGCAGGCGGATCCGACTCCCAGTCCGCCATTTCCTGCTCGCTGAATCGGTCGAATCCGCCACGGGCGCCGAGGAGCTCCGCACGCTCTCGCAGGTATCCGGTCGTGACGGCGTCCACGGGGAACCAGCCGACGAGCGCGCCCCATTCCGTGGTCATGTTCGCGATCGTCATCCGCTCGGCCATTCCGAGCGAGGCGACGCCGTCTCCCGAGAACTCGAGCGCGGCATTCAGGACCTCGCCCCGGTTGTACAGGCCGCAAAGCGTGATGATCAGGTCCTTCCCGGTCACACCCGGCCTCAGCCGGCCGCGCAGCACCACCTGCACGGTACGCGGGATCTGCCACCAGAACTCCCCCGTGGCCCAGATCGCAGCTGCGTCCGTTCGAACCACCGGAGTGCCGAGAGCGCCAAGGGCTCCGTACATGTTGGCATGAGAGTCGGAGGCCACGGCGAGGGCGCCCGGAGTCACGTAGCCGTGAGACATCATGATCTGGTGGCCGATACCGGTCCCGGCCGGATAGAAGTGAATCCCCTGTTCGAGCGCGAACGCTGCGATCGCGTCGTACTTGGCGAGGTTCTCCTCCGACTCGTTCTGGATGTCGTGATCGAGCACGAACACCGGTTGACTCTGGTCGGCGACCCCGCGGGCTCCGATCGCCGCGAACTTCGTCATCACCGCCGCCGTGTTGTCGTGCGTCAGTACGTGTCTCGGCCGCAGCGACACGACATCACCGGCCCTGAGCCGCCGGGCCGGGCCCTCCATCAGGTGGCTCTTCGCGATCTTCTCGACGATTGTCTGTCCCATTCCTCGTACGGGGCGGGCCTGGAGGCTCGCCCCGCCTCCCTCAACGGTCGGACTGCGCGAGTTCCATCAGTTCCGTCACCGAGTCGAGCGTTTCGAGATTCCATACCGCGTCCTTCAGGCGCGCGGCGGCGGAACTACTCATCACGGGCGCGGCCAGGGCGTCGAACTTCGCCTCGATCTCCGAGTCGCTGAGCGGGTTGCGCGGGTCTCCCTTCGGAAAATCCAACCGGGTGGAAAAGGTCCGACCGTCGGTCGTATCGACCTCGACGTCCGCTCGCTGCAGGGCCGGAAACACCTTCTCGATTTCCGGATCCGCGATCACCTCCACCTTCTGCAGCTGCGCCCGGATCTTCGGGTCCATGATCTTCGCCTGCGTAAACTGCAGGGGTGTGACCTGTCGATCGGCGATGGCCGCGGCGATCACGTAGGGCAGGCTGTGATCCGCCGTTTCCTTCGAACGTGGATCGTACTTGGACGGGTCGGCGAGGATGTCAGCCGATCGGGCGGTGGACCGGATACGCACCTTCGCGACCTCATCCGCCGAAAGGTCGTTTCCGAGAATCAAGTCCAGGACGGCCGAGATCGGAGTATGCGTCAACGCCTCGGTGGGAAACGCCTTCATGCCGCACCGCTCGATCCGCCAGGACTCGCCGAGGCCATCCGTCAACACGTCCAGGTCCCACTCCGGTCCGAGACAGTGAACGATCCCTTCCTTCCCCTCGATGACGTGCTCGGGGCCCGTGTAGCCCTTCTCGGCGAGCAGGGCGGCGAGCACCCCCGACTGGGTCGCCATCGGGTCCACCGTGTTCTTCATCATCGTCAGCTTCCCCGCCGTGACCGCACCGAGCGTGGCGTGTCGGGAGGCCGAGATCCCTACGGCGTGCTGAATCTGCTCCCACGGCAGATCGAGCAGCCGGCTCGCGACGATCGGGGAAACGAAGGCGGTAAGGGTCGCGTGATGCCAGCCCCGTTCCCGGATTCCGGGGATCGCGGCTTCACACAGGCGCATCTCGAACTCGTGTCCGAGGATGATCCCGACGATCAACTCCCGACCTCCCTTTCCGGTCCGCTCCGCGCACGCCATGGCAGCGGGGATGATGTCAGACGGATGGGAGGGATCCTGCTGCCAGTAGATGTCGTTGTAGTCCATCACCCGGACCATCAGCGCGTTCGCCAGCGCAGCCGAGACGACGTCCATCTTGGCGCCGGACCCGATGACCGTTCCGGGGCCCTCGCCGCCGATCTCGTCCAGGACCTCGAGGGCGATTTCGACGTCCTCCTGGGCGTAGCCGCCCAGAGCGCATCCAAGTGAATCCAGCAGGAAGCGGCGGGCTTCCCTCACGGCACTCTCCGGGATGTCCTCGTACTTGAGTCCGGCGGCCCATCGGGCCATCTCCGCCGTGATCGTTCCGGTCGATGAATCGGTAGCGGTGCCAGCCATGTTCGCGTTCCTCCGCCGATCCGGGTCAGGCGCCCAGATTGTGAAAGGGTAGATAGCTCATGAAGTCGGCGTGATGGACGATGATCGCTTCCGTGCTGCGCCGGACCATGTCACCTTCACCGGCGTGTGCCGCGATGATGTGACAGACCGCGTCGGGTACCCCGCACTCGAGCGCCACCGCGACTCCCGTAAACGGGTGTCTGAGTGCCAGCCCACGCGCGCTCTGGCGGATCGTGTTTCCCGATCTCTCGTACTCGAGGACCTTCCCGACATCCGCCAGGATCGCGCCGGCGATCACCGTGTCCAGGTCGATCTCGAGGGAGTCGCCCAGGAACTCCTGCATGGCTCGAGCACCATCGCGGGCGATGTGAACGACGCACCGCTTGTGCTCCATGAAGGTGGCCGGGCAATCGGGCACCTTCAGGGTGAAGGGAATCGTCTCCAGCTCCTCGGGCGCGAGCGGGCTTCTCTCCAGTGCCAGCACCCAGGTACGGGTCACGCTCTCGCGGAGCTCGGGATCCTCGATCCAGCTGAGCTCCGGCCAGAGCCGCTCGACTGCGTCACGCATGAAACGGTGCCTCCGGTCTGCCGCCGCGGATGCGGCCACGGAACATGTACGACGTGGAATGATGCCGTTGTCGAGGTGCAGGAAGCGTACCGTGAAGTGGGTGGCGGAGGACATGTGTGCCGCCGCGAATCGCTCTGCGCCGATGTCGTCCAGACGTGGCTGATTTCAGGCCTGTTCGAGCCATTCATTGCGGATCCCTGGCCCGGCTGCGGGGGTCGCCAGGACCCGAGGTGTACGACCCGCCCGCGACCCTGCGTCGGTCCTGCGGGCACGAGGGAGACAAAGCGACTCAGCTCGTGCCACGGAGGCCGTGCCGGAGCTCCCGGGAGGCTGTATGCTGGTGCCGTAAGTATCGACCACCGGCCTCGAACCTCTGGACCGGGATGTGATTCCGTGACGAACCGTTCATTGCCCGCACCGCGCCTGGAAAGTGACCGATCCCTCGAATTCGCGATCGCGACACGCCGGACCCGGCGCACCTTTCTGCCCGAGCCCCTGACGGAGGAGGAGGTCACGCAGCTCCTCTGGGCCGCGCAGGGGATCACCGACCCGGAGCACGGGCTGCGCGCCGCTCCGTCCGCCATGGAGTCGTATCCTCTCGAATTGTACGTCGCGACCGCGGAGGGGCTGTGGCGTTACCTGCCAGCCGAGAACGCGCTGGAGGCGCGAGCGTCCGGGGACCTGAGGGAGGCGCTGCGCGCGGACTCGCACGACCAGGATTCGATCACCTCCGCGCCGGTAGTCTTCGTGTTCACCGCGGTCTACGCGCGTGCGGCCGCGAAGCTCGGACCCGGCTCGGAACCCTACGTACACATGGACCTCGGTCACGCGGCCCAGAATCTCCTGCTGCAGGCGACGGCGCTCGGACTCGCGGGGGTTCCGATCGCCTGGATCGAGCCCGATCGGATCGCTTCGACTCTGGCCTTGCCGGAGGATCAGGAGCCGCTCTATCTCGTTCCCGTCGGCCGCCCGGAGTAGCCATCAGGCCGCGCGCCAGGTCGCAGTTGTTCCGGCGCGCTGGAAGGTCGTGCCCGGGCCCGGCTCCGGATTGGGCCGAACCGTCCCAATTCATTCTGGTCTATCCGACGGCCTGTCCCGCCTGCGGCTCGACTTCAGCCCGAACCCGAGGCCCTGCGGCTTCGGCATGTTCAGCGACAAATATATAATTTGCAGTGACTTAGCGCGTACCTGTCCCTCGCTCATCCCGACGGATGCCGAGTGGGGTAGGCTGGCATAGCAGTTGCCCAGTGGCTAATCGACTGCTCGATCCCAGCGGCAGATCACGATTCCGGCGACGGCCCCGGCGCTTCTTCCTGCCCCGGACTCACCGCCCGTCGGGTCTGGGACCGGGGTCGCTCCAGGTGATGCGGCCGGCGGATCCGATAGATCGGTGACGTTCAGAATTCGCGCGAGTGGGCCGGAACGGTGCGGCCCACCCGACTGTTCGCGGTAGATCCTGACTCATGTACGGGAGCTCGACTCCCGCGGCCGGCGGAGTTCCGTCGGCGGGCGTAACGCCCGGATGCGTCCGGGGCTTCGCCGTGCCGAAGCGGAACGACCGCACCACCACCAGGAGGACAGACATGGTGCTTCCCACCCTCGACTCCACGCCTCTCGATCCCACGGGACTGGACCGTCGGGACTTCGTCAAGGTGTGCAGCATGGCGGCGGCAGCCGTAGGACTGCCGTCCGAGGCCGCCGCGGCGATCGTCGAGAACGTCCAGGCGGGTCGAAAGCCTTCGGTGATCTGGCTTCACAACCAGGAATGTACCGGGTGCACGGAGTCTCTCCTCCGCACGAATCATCCGACGCTCGACGAACTGATCATCGACCTGATCAGCCTCGATTACCACGAGACGCTGATGGTGGCAGCGGGGCATCAGGCCGAAGAGGTTCTCCAGGCCGCGATGGAAGAGAACGCAGGTGCCTACATTCTGGTGATCGAAGGGGCGATCCCGATGAAGGATGACGGGGTCTACTGCAAGATCGGCGGCCGCACCTCGATCGACCTGGTGAGCGAGGTGGCCGAGCGCGCGGGTGCGATCATCGCGATCGGCTCTTGCGCCTCCTGGGGTGGAATTCCGTCGGCAGCGCCCAATCCCACGGGTGCGGTTGGAGCCCCCACGCTGCTCGAAGGCAAGACCGTCGTGACGATTCCCGGCTGCCCCTCCAATCCGTACAACTTCCTCGGCGTGGCGCTCCAGTACGCCACCTTCGGAACACTTCCCGAACTGGATGCCCTGGGTCGGCCGAAATTCGCGTATGGGCGATACATCCACGAGCACTGCCCCCGGCGCGCGCACTTCGATGCGGGCCGCTTCGTGAAGCAGTTCGGAGACGAAGGTCACCGCGAGGGCTGGTGCCTGTACCAGATGGGCTGCAAGGGACCGGTGACCCGGGCCAACTGCTCGACCCTCCACTTCGGGGAAATGAACGGAGCCTGGCCGATCGGAATCGGAGCGCCCTGCTTCGGGTGCACGGAAGAGGGTGTCGGATTCACGATCGGGAAGTTCGAGACGGTCGAGATCACGGACGCGACACCACCCTCGACCTATCCCCCGATCTTCTCGAGCCGAGAAGGGCCGAACCCGTGGGCCACGATGGCACTCGGCGGGATCATCGGCGGAGCGATCGGTGGCGGTATCATCGCCGCCAAGAAGGTGAGCCAGCCTTCCGAGGATGAAATCGGGCTGGGGGAGGTGTGACGATGAACATCTCGAGGCGGGGAGCCCTCAAGGTCGCCGCTTTCGGCGCGGCGACCGCAGCAGGCGCCAGGAAGGCCGAGGCGCGCGAGAAGAAGACGGCGCCTCCCGATGCTACCGGCATGCTCTACGACGCGACGCTGTGTATCGGCTGCAAGGCCTGCGTCGCAGCCTGTCGGGACGCCAACGACCTGGAACTGGAGAAGAGCAGCACCCTCTACGACGATCCCGTGGACCTCTCGGCCAACACCTGCAACATCATCAAGCTTTACGATGGAGGCGGTGACGGCGAGGCACAGGTCTCGTTCGTCAAGCAGCAGTGCATGCACTGCATCGACCCGGCCTGCGCCGCGGCGTGCATGATGGGCTCGTTCCAGAAGCGGCAGAACGGAATCGTGACCTGGAAGCCCGAGCGCTGCATCGGCTGCCGCTACTGCCAGGTGGCCTGTCCGTTCAACATCCCGAAGTTCGAATGGGACTCGCCGATTCCGGCGATGGTGAAGTGCCAGATGTGTCTCGCCAAGGCGGGAACCACGGAGGAAGGCCAGCTGAATGAAGTCGGCCAGCCGGCGTGTACGGAGGTGTGTCCCCGCGAGGCCGTGATCTACGGTCCCTACGAGGAGCTGAAGGCGGAGGCTCTCAGGCGCATCGCCGAGAATCCCGACCGGTACGAAGACCACGTCTACGGCCTCGAGGAGGTCGGGGGCACGCAGGTTCTCTACCTGACGTCGAAGGGTGTTCCATTCTCGAAGCTCGGACTGCCCGAGCTCGGACCTGAGCCGGTGCCGGCGCTGCCGGTCGGCCTCCAGCACACCATCTACAAGGGTTTCATCGCGCCGATCGCCGTATACGGCATCGTGGCGGGTCTCGTCTGGAGAACGCGTCGGAAGAGCGACGCTGCCGGTGAGGAGGTGGGCGCGTGAAGAACGGTCACGGAGTACCCAGGCCGGTCGGCGGGCCGATCATGACCCCGGTCATGAAGCTCTGCCTCGCACTCGCCGGAATCACGACGCTTCTGTTGATCTACCGCTTCCTCGTCGGTCTCGGCCCGGTGACGAACATGACCGACGGACACCCCTGGGGTCTGTGGATCGCGTTCGATGTCGTGACCGGCACGGCGCTGGCGTGCGGCGGATACGCGGTTGCCCTGCTGATATACGTATTCAACAAGGGCAAGTACCACCCGCTGATCCGCTCGGCGATCCTCACGAGCGCGCTTGGCTACACGCTCGGGGCGATCGGCGTGATCATCGATCTGGGTCGTCCCTGGTGGACCTGGAAGCTACCGATCTTCTTCTGGACCTGGAATCTCGATTCCGTCCAGCTTGAGGTCGCACTCTGCATCATGCTCTACACGGCCGTGTTGTGGATCGAGATGGCCCCGGTGTTCATGGAGCGCTGGGAGCAGGAGGACGACAAGCCCAGGCTGCAGGAGTTCTCCCGCAAGTGGACGCCGATCCTGATGAAGGCGATGCCGTGGCTGATCGCGCTCGGGATCGTGCTTCCGACAATGCACCAGTCCAGCCTCGGATCGATGATCCTTCTGGCCGGGCCGAAGCTGCATCCGCTCTGGCTCACGCCATGGCTGCCCTTCTTCTTCCTGGTTTCCTGTATCGCGATGGGATACGGAATGGTGGTGCTCGAGACGATGTGGTCGAGAACCGTCTACTCACGCTATCGGGAGACCTCGGTCCTTTCGGCCCTGTCGCGGGCCATGGTGGTCGTGCTTCTGACCTGGGTGGGTGTCCGTCTGTTCGACGTCATCGCGTCGGGCAAGTCGGCGTATCTGTTCAATCTCGATCGGTTCTCGATCCTGTTCTGGCTCGAAGTCCTGCTGTTCCTGGCTCCGGCGATCATTCTGATGCTGAAGCCGACACGTACCGACCGGGACCGGGGCAGGCTGTTCATGGCCTCGGGGATGATGGTGACCGCCGGCATGCTGCACCGGTTCACCGCGTACTGGTTCGCCTACAACCCCGGCGACCACTGGAATCTGTATTTTCCCTCGATGTTCGAGATCTTCGTGACCGTTGGGCTGATTGCGGCCGAGGTCGCGGCGTTCATGTACATCATCAAGAAGTTCCCGATTCTGACCGGCCGTCCTTCCGCGGCCCTGCCCACGTGAGGAGTGAGACATGGCACGCATCGTCGTAGATCCGGTCACCCGTATCGAAGGACACCTCCGCATCGACGTTGAGGTGACAGGGGGCTCGGTTCAGAAGTCCTGGGCCTCCGGACAGATGTGGCGGGGGATCGAAGTGATCCTGCAGGGAAGGGATCCGCGCGACGCATGGCTGTTCACCCAGAGGTTCTGCGGGGTGTGCACGACCGTCCATGCGATCACGTCGGTTCGCGCGGTGGAGAACGCGCTCGACCTCGAGGTGCCGCTCAACGCCCAATACATCAGGAACCTGATTCTGATCGCTCACGCGATGCACGATCACATCGTTCACTTCTATCACCTTTCGGCGCTGGACTGGGTGGACATCACCTCGGCCCTGCAGGCCGACCCGGTGGCCACCTCGCGCCTGGCCGAAAGTCTGTCACCGTGGCCGTACAACAGCGTGCAGTCGATGCGAGCGACCAAGGCGAAGCTGGAGAGCATCGTCGCCAGCGGTCAGCTCGGAATCTTCGCCAACGGCTACTGGGGACACCCGGCGATGAAGCTTCCGCCGGAGGTCAACCTGCTCGCGGTCAATCACTACCTGCAGGCATTGGAATACCAGAGGAAGGCGAACCAGATCGTCACCATCCTCGGCTCGAAGACCCCGAACATCCAGAATCTGGCCGTGGGCGGCGTCGCGAACGCGATCAACCTGGACAACCAGGCGACGCTCAACATGACCAAGCTGTACCAGATCAAGGACCTGTTTGATGAGGTTCTCGCCTTCGTGCAGCAGGTTTACATTCCGGACATTCTCGCCGTCGGGTCGCTCTACCCCGACTGGCTCGGATACGGAGCGGGTGTAACGAACTATCTCGCGGTACCGGACCTGCCTCTCGACACGGCCGGTACGCAATTCGATCTGCCGGGTGGCACGATCATGAACGGCGACGTTTCGTCGGTGAAGCCCATTTCGCGCTTCGGAGACGAGTATTTCCGCGACAACGTCGAGGAATCGATCGCTCACTCCTGGTACGACGGTGACTGGTCCCGGCACCCGTACGACGAAGATACGGTGCCGAATTACACCGACTTCGAGGATGACGGGAAGTACAGCTGGGTCAAGTCTCCGCGATTCGCGGGGGAGCCGATGCAGGTGGGCCCCCTGTCGCAGATCCTGGTCGGCTACGCTCAGGGACATGATCTCACCGTGAAGTGGGTGGATACGGCCCTGTCGGAGCTGAGCAGCCGGACCGGAGTCAACGTCGGGGTCGGGCATGTGCAGTCCACGCTCGGACGTCACGCGGCCCGGGCCCTTCGCTGCGCGATCATCGGGGACCTCGCTCTGAGGCACTGGGGGCTTCTGGTCGAGAACATCGGAAGCGGCGATACGGAGATTTTCAACGCTCCCGTGTTCCCTCGCGGCGAGCAACGTGGATTCGGATTCCACGAAGCTCCGCGAGGCGCCCTGTCGCACTGGGTCGTCATCGAGAACGGGAAGATCAAGAACTACCAGGCAGTCGTGCCGACCACTTGGAACGCGAGCCCGCGAGACGCGGCCGGACAGATCGGCCCCTACGAGGCTTCGCTTCTCGGCAATCCCGTGGCGGATCCGGAAAGGCCGCTGGAGGTGATCCGGACGGTGCACTCGTTCGACCCATGTCTCGCCTGCGCGATCCATACCCTCGATGTGGAGGGGAACGAGATCGCGAAGGTGCGGGCGCTCTGAGCGCCGCGCACACGCCGGTGGCGCCCGCCCGGCTCACGGGCGCCGTCGCTCACCGCCGGCACGGAGGGGAGGTACCGCCGTGCCGGCGGTGACCGTTTTCGGGCTCGGGAATATCCTGATGGGAGATGACGGTCTCGGCTCGTACGTCATCAAGGTGCTCGAAGCCCGCTACGAGTTTCCATCCGACGTTGACGTTCTGGACGCCGGTACGCCCGGACTGGAGTTGAGCACCATTCTGGAGGATTCCGGAGCGCTGATCATAGTCGACACGGTGCGAGCCGAAGGTGACGCGGGCACCGTGAAGATCTATCGCCGTGAAGAGATTCTGCGACACCCGCCGGCACAGCGGATCACGCCGCACGATCCCGGTCTCAAAGAGACGCTGCTGGTCCTCGAGCTCCAGGGGGAGACGCCGCCGGAGGTGCTCGTGGTCGGCGTTGTCCCGGAAAGCGTCGAGTACGGAGTGGGTCTGACGGACGCCGTTCGCGAAGCAGTGCCTGCCGCGATCACGGCGATCGTCGATGAACTGGAGAGACTGGGCCGACCGGCGCTTCCGCGCGACCCGCCTCTAGAACCGGATATCTGGTGGGAACGGGAGCCCTGACCCGGACCTGATCTCGATTCCGATGCGGCCGGTCAACGCAGGACGTACCGGGCGAGCTTCTCTCGCGCGATCGGGTCGGCCAGCTTGAGCGGGGGCATGCCGTCTCCGTACAGATCGCGCATCTCCCTCAGCCTCGGGTCGGTCTCGGCGACGCTGTCGGGATCGCGGAAATAGGTGAGCAGTCGATCCTCGTCCCAGTACTTCTTCACGCCCTGCAGCGTGGGTCCGGAGGAGGGCGAACCTTTGAGATCGGCCCCGTGACATTCGTCGCAGCCGGCCTCCATGTAGATCTCGTGTCCTTCTCCGCCCCCGCACGCCGTCACTGCTACGACGCAGGTGGCGAGGAGCTTGAGCAGCATGACATTCGACTTCATTCTTCGTACGGTCTCGAGTGTCCAGGTTGACAATCGCCGGGCAGATCCTCGTGCCCCCGAGCTCGATCGCGGCCAGAATCTAGGCTGAGTCGCGACCGGAAGCGAGCCGGGATCGCATGGTGCCCACCGGGGCGTCGTTGCCCTATGTTGCGCTCTTCGATCGACCTCAACCGGAGATCCCGATGACCCAGTTCTTCGTCCCACGAGTCCGCGCCCTCGCCCGCTCTGCACTCCTGCTCGCCGCCGGGGCCCTGTCGTGGAGCGCTCCTCCGGCCTCCGCCCAGCAGGTGGACTGGAATCGAATCGACTCTACGATCGAGACGATGCTGGGTGAGTGGACCACGCCAGGGGTGGCGGTCGCGGTCGTGAAGGACGACTCGGTCGTCTTCGCAAACGGCTATGGCGTTCGCCGGCTGGGGGAGCCGGATCCGGTCGGGCCGGAGACCCGATTCGCGGTCGCCTCCAACACGAAGGCCTTCACGGCTGCTTTGCTGGCGCAGCAGCATGCGGAAGAGGCCCTCGCCATCGATGACAGGGTGAAGAATCACCTCCCCGACTTTCGGATGAGTGATCCCTGGATCTCGGACGAGATCAGGATCAACGACCTCCTCACGCATCGCAGTGGGCTTCCGACCTTTGGCGGTGACCACCTGTGGATCGGACAGGATCTCGCGAGAGAGACGGTCGTGCAGCGCGTCCGCTGGCTGGAGCCGACAGGCCCCTTCCGGGCTTCTTTCCAGTACCAGAACCTGATGTACCTCGTAGCCGGACAGGTAGCGGCTGCGGTCGCGGGAATGGACTGGGACCGACTGGTAACCGAACGGATCCTCGATCCTCTCGGTATGACGAGCACCACGACCACCCTCGCTTCGCTCGAGGGCCTCGATGACGTGGCGGCCGCCCACGAGCACGTCGGTGGCGAGTTGAGAGTCGTCGAGTACGACGACGTCAGTGGCGTGGCGCCGGCTGCCGCGCTGAATTCGACAGCGCTCGACATGGCTCGCTGGATGCGGGCGAACCTCAACGGCGGAGAACTGGACGGAACGCGGATCCTGTCCGAGCGGGCCGTTCGCGAGATGCAGTCGATCCACTATCCGCTGGGCGTGTCGCCGTGGGCCGAGGCAAATCTCGGGCAGCGCTTCAGCGGCTACGGATACGGCTGGTTCATCTCCGAGTACAAGGGCCGCAAAGTCGTCTCGCACAGCGGTGGACTCACGGGAATGATCTCCCTCCAGACGCTGCTGCCGGAAGAGGGCATCGGAGTCGTCGTGCTGACGAACTACGCACCCGATGCACCGACACGCGCGATCACTTACACGATCCTCGATGCGCTTCTCGGCGAGCCGACGCGGGACTGGAATTCCGTATACCGGGGTTTCGTAGAGGCGGGCAAAGAGCGCTCCGAGCGGGCCGAGGCCGAACTGGAGACCAGCCGGTCCCGCGACCTTCCCCCGACCGTCCCGCTCGAGTCTTTCGTCGGAACCTACGCCAACCAGCTCTCGGGGTCCGCGGAGGTCCGGATGGAGAACGACCGTCTCGTGTTCGACTACAATCCGAGGCACCTGGGAGACCTGGAGCACTGGGAGGGCAACCGGTTCCGGGTCCACTGGCGCCACCCGATCTTCGACATGGCGCCCAGGACATTCCTGGACTTCGAGACGTCGGAGGCCGGGACCGTCGAAGCTCTCACTGTCACCTTCTACCATCCCAACCGATTCATGAAATCGGAGTAGATCGCGAGAAATTTTCGCGCGTGGGAATTCGGGCGAGGACGTTCCCGCATCTCGCCCGGTGGCCGGCGGGGCTCTGCAAGTAGTTTACTTACGGCCATTTCGACGGTCATGACCCACCATTTCTGCCTCCCGGTCCCACTCTTGCTCCCGTGGGAAGATGGAAGGGTGCGTCCGCGTGGATCGCGGGCTTCGTCAGCCTGAACCCGGGGAGAAACACGATGAAGAAGTATCTGCTGATCGCCGCCGCCATGTTCTGCACGGCGGGGGTGTCCTCCGCTTCGGCGCAGGGATTTCGCTGGGGACCCGAATTGAGCCTCGCGACCGACACGGACTTCGGACTCGGTGCGCGGGTTGAATTCGACTTCAACCGCTCGCCGTTGACCGTCATCGCTTCCTTCGATTATTACTTTCCCGACGGGCCGGTCGACTACTGGGAGATCAATGGAAACCTGATCTACAATTTCGACCTTTCCAGCGCTCCGAGCGTGACGCCGTACGCGGGTGGGGGGCTGAACATCGCCCACGCCTCGGTAGACAGTGAGTTCGGCAGCGCGAGCGACACCGATCCGGGCCTGAATCTGCTGGGGGGCGCACGGTTCGACGCCGGATCCCTGATGCCGTTCATCGAGATGAAGTTCACGATCGAAGGAGCCGAACAGTTCGTCGTGACGGGAGGGCTCCTCTTCTAACGGAGAATCGATGGCCGAGCCGGCAGCGATCACACCTGCGCTGTTCACATTCCTGCGTGACCTGAAGTCCCACAACGAGCGGGCCTGGTTCGAGGAACACCGGGCCCGCTTCGAACGGGACGTGCGCGAGCCGCTTCTCGCGTTCATCGCGTCGGTGCAGGAGCCGCTGGCCGGGATCAGCCCCTCGATCCTGGCGATCGCGAAGAAGCAGGGCGGATCGCTGTTCCGAATTCACCGCGACATTCGCTTCTCGAAGGACAAGAGTCCCTACAAGACCTGGGCGGCGCTGCAATTCAGGCACGAAGCCGCCAGGGATGTTCACGCGCCCGGTTACTACCTCCACCTGGAGCCCGACAACTCCTTCGCCGCTGCCGGGATCTGGCGTCCGGCCAGGGATGAGCTCGAACGGGTTCGCGAGGCGATGGTGGAAGAGCCGGATCGCTGGACCACGATGCGCGATGGTCTCGAGGCGAAAGGCTGGGCGTTCGGTGGTGAGGCCCTGAAGCGGGTCCCACGCGGAGTGGATCCCGATCACCCGCTGGCGGACGATCTGAAACGCAAGGACTACATCGTCTCGCTTCCGCTGGACGAGGGCGAGATCTGTCGGTCCGATTTTCCCGACCGGTATCTCGACCTCGCCCGTTCGGCTGCTCCGCTGCCCGAGTACTTGTGTCGGGTGCTCGGGCTGGCCTGGTAGCCATGGCACTCGGGAATCCCGTTCGCAGCGAGGGGTTGTCCGCGCGCGAGCGCTACGAGCTACTGACTTCTCTCGTCGTTCCGCGCCCGATCGGATGGCTATCTACGCGCGGTCCCGACGGCGTCGCGAACCTCGCCCCCTACAGCTACTTCGCGGCTCTCTCGGCATCGCCGATGCTGGTCGGAGTCTCGATCGGACATCGGAGTACGGGACCGAAGGACAGCCTGGTGAATATCCGGGCCCAAGGAGCCTTCTGCGTAAACGTGGTCGATGTCGACCATCTCGAAGCGATGAACGCCAGTTCGATCGACTCCGGGCCGGGACACGACGAATTCCTGCATGCGGGGCTGAAGGCCGTCGACTCCCCGCTGGTGGACGCGCCCTACGTCAGCGGCATACGGGCCGTGCTGCACTGCCGACTCCATCGCGAGCTGGACATCGGAGCGGAGGCGAATACGCTGGTCGTGGGCCTGGTCGTTGGGACTTCGGTGGACGATTCGCTCTTGCGGGTCGAAGGTACGCGCTACGTCCGGACAGAATCCTTGCGGCCGGTCGGGCGGCTGTGGGGCCCGACCTACTCCCTGCCCGGCGAGATCCGAGCACTGCCCCGGCCCCGGCCCTCCGACTGACCTCGACGAGGTGCGCGCCGACGGACCCGGCTCAAGCGTTGCGTGCCGACTGAATCAACGACTCCAGCTGGAACAGGTAGCTTGCGAAGGCGTTCCGCCCCTTCGTCGTAAGACGGTACTCGCTTCGTGGCTTGCGCTGTGCGAATCGCTTGTCGCAGACAACGTGTCCGGCATCCTCGAGTTTCCGGGCGTGGACTCCGAGATTCCCGTCGCTGACACCGAGCGCATCCCGGAGCTCGGTGAAGGAGAGCCGATCGTTGGCGGACAGGGCGCTGAGGATGCCGAGCCGAACCCGCTCGTGGATCAGTGGATCGAGACGGATGGCCCGGGCCGCACCGTCCAGATCGGCGGCTGAAGTCGACTTCTCAGAGGAGGCTCGACGATCCATGCCATGACGTTGGTCCCCGTCTCGATGGCTGTCAAGTACTTTGCCCTACAGAGTTGATGGCTCCTTCTGATCGACCGGCGACTGGGGTGTGCGCAGCTGGAGGCCGGGGCGCCCGGGCCAGTTGATCTGTCCTTCCATACCGAATTCGAGGCCGGCTTCCGGTACATCGGTGCTCGTGAGATCGGCGATCAACTTCATCGCACCCTTGGAGTGATCGATCGTCGGTCCACCGCGACCTTCCTGCCGTGCGCTGTGGATGCGCGCGTCCAGCAATCGACCGTCGGGTGCCAGCTCCAGATCGATCACGGGAGCGAGTCCGTTCGGACCCCGGAGGTTGAAACGACCGTAGGTCCAGAAATTCCCGAGGCTGTAGGCGATGAAGCGATCCCGGTAGATCTCGATGGCGCGAGGAACGTGCGGACCGTGGCCGATCACGACATCCGCGCCGGCATCCACGACGGTATGGGCGAAGGCATATACGTCTCCCCGATTCTCACCGTAGAACGTTTCGCGCTCCCGGGGCAACGAGGTATACTTCGACCCCTCCGCGCCTCCGTGAAAGGACACCACCACCAGGTCGTGTTGCGCGGCCAGGGCCCTCACGATCTCCGCCGCACCGGCGGGATCGTTGATGCTCAGCGTACCCTTGTTGGGCGAAAAGGCCGCCACGCCGACCCGGATTCCCGCGTCGAGTTCGAGACTCGCGGTTCGCGCCCCCGACTGCGCGAGGCCCGCGTATCGGATTCCGTTGCGAGAAAGCGCCGCCATGGTCGCCTGCCGACCCTCCTCGCCCCAATCCCCGCTGTGGTTGTTGGCCAGGGCCATTACGGTAAATCCGGCGTCAGCCAGCAGTTCCGCGTAGCTTTCGGGGCTCCTGAACACGTAACAGGCTTTCGGGTCCTTGCACTCCTTCGAAGGTGGTACGTCCTCGTCCCAGAGCACGCCTTCCATGTTCCCGAACACCAGGTCACCGGACCCGAGCAGGCGGGTCAACGAGTCACCGAGCACCGCTTCCGGACCCGCTCCGCCCGCGAGTCTCGGGTCGAGGTAGCCGGCGTCCGGGAACTCGGTTCCCGGCATCACGTCACCCACCGCTATGATCCGAACCCGCTCCGTCGCTCGTTGCGCGGTGGCGCCCGTCTCCTGACCGACTGCGGCCCCCGGGTGGCCCAGCGCCGCTGGGAGCATCATCAGGCCGAGGCGCAGCCGGGGTCGGACCGCCCGCCCGGGCCTGCGCCTGGTGTCGAACCAGAGCGACATCATGAGTGGATTCTCCATGAAACAGTTGGGTGGAAGATGATCGGGTCGATCGAATCGCGGCAAGCGAGTCCCCAGTCCGACGCCGGGAACTCCCGGACTGGCGGCGGGGTTCTGTGGTTGGGTTACAAGCCCGGCGGCTGATCGACAGTCCGATGGCTGCATCGAACCCGGAAACGAGAAATCATTGCGTTCACAATTCGACAGGATCGTCCGTCGCGGATCGCTGGTGGGCCTCGTCGCCGCCAGCGTCATAACGACCTCCTGTTCCACCGGTTCTCCGGAACAGGTGCGGCCGCCCGTTCCGGCGATCGCTCCCGGACTGAACCCGGAGTATCGGACCGGGTCGTTCGTCTGGCACGATCTCCTCGTGCGGGACCCCGGGACCGTTCGGAACTTCTACGCGAGCCTGTTCGGATGGTCCTTCCGGGAAGTGGACGGCTCAGGCCGATACCTGGCCATCGAGCTCGGGGATCGTGCGGTCGGCGGTCTGGCCGTCGTGTCGGATACCGCGTCGGATTCGTTCCGCGGCGTGTGGCTGAGCTCGGTTTCCGTCGACGACGTCGATCGAGCCACCACGCGGGTCACGGCGAATGGAGGCACCGTCATGCTGCCACCGGAAGACCTTCCCAGTAGAGGGAGGCACTCCGTAATCGCTGATCCACAGGGAGCCGCGCTGGTATTGCTGCGATCCTCGACCGGCGACGGACCGCGACCTGCGGAGGGGACCATCGGTAACGGAGAGTGGCTGTGGACGGAGCTGTGGACGGACGATACCTCGGGTGCCCGAAGATTCTATTCCGCGCTGCTGGGCTATGGATTCGAGCCGCGCGAGTCGCGAAGCTCGGAGGTGAACGGGATCGATGCTGCGACGGCGGCCGTGGATGAGGCCGGCTACCACCTGTTCACCAGATCCGGCGAGCCACTGGCAGGCATGGCGAGGCTTCCGTTCACGGAAGCGCGGCCCCACTGGCTGCCGTTCGTAGCGGTAGGCGATGTCGCTGAGGCCACCCGGAAGGTCGCGAGCCTCGGAGGCACGATCATAATCGCTCCCGAAGATGTCGAGCGCAAAGACGCCGCTATCGTCGCAGACCCGTCGGGAGCTGTATTCGGATTGCAGCAATGGCCTCGACCCTCGCAGGCCGGAGGTGGCCGATGAACCCCCGCCGCTCCGGTCGCACTCGGTTCGTCCTTGCCATCTTCGCAGCACTCTCGATCGGTCTGTCGGCGTTGTCGGCCGGCTGCTACGGAAGCGGAGTTACGACGGGCGTCTACGTCGGTGGAGGATACGGAGGCTACGGAGGCTACGGTCCGTACGGCCCCCGCGGTGGGTACCGCGGCCCTTACGGCTATCCCTATCCCGGTGGCTATCCCATGTACGGCGGCGGAGTGGTGATAACCGGCCGCCCCTGATTCAGACTCGATCGGCCGGCGCCTCCGACCGGGATTCCACCGGCTCGCCCGGCGCGACGTGGCGACCCACTGCCGCCGCCGTGCGACGCAGTTCGTCCATCAGTTCCTCGAACCCGGCAGGATCGAGGCTCTGGCGTCCGTCCGACAGGGCCTCATCCGGCCGCGGATGGACCTCCACGATCAATCCGTCGGCCCCTGCAGCCACCGCCGCGCGTGACAGAGAAGCAACCAGTTCACGTCGGCCGGCCGCGTGGCTGGGGTCCACGATCACCGGGAGGTGCGTACGCTCCTTGAGGACCGGCACCGCGGCAATGTCCAGGGTGTTGCGGGTCGAAGTCTCGTAGGTGCGGATTCCGCGCTCGCACAGCATCACCCGAGGATTCCCGGCCGTGACCACGTACTCCGCCGCCAGCAGCAGCTCTTCGATCGTCGCCATGAGCCCCCGCTTCAGCAGCACGGGTCGGGGTTGTTCGCCGACGGCGGAGAGAAGCCGGAAATTCTGCATGTTCCGTGAGCCCACCTGCAGCACGTCGGCGTGCTCCGCCACGATGGAGGCCTCCCCGGGGGTCACCACTTCGGTCACCACCTTCAGCCCGGTCGCGTCGCGCGCCTCGGCCAGCAGCTCGAGGCCTTCCACTCCCAGCCCCTGAAAGCTGTAAGGACTCGTGCGCGGCTTGAATGCGCCTCCCCTCAGCATTCGCGCCCCGCCACCGGCCACGGCTCGTGCCGCGGAGAGGATCCCATCCCTCGACTCGACGGCGCATGGGCCCGCGATCACGACGATCTCCTCACCTCCCACGGAGAAACCGTCGAAGCGGATCCGGCTGCCTTCGGGCCGTTGCTCGCGGGCGACCAGCGTGTATGGAGGCGCATCCGTACGCAGCTCCAGAACGGCCGGGTGGCTGCGCAGGCGATCGATGATACCTTCGCCGCCCCCTCCGATCACGGCCACCAGGCTCGCGTCTCCGGTCTCGCTGACCTGCACCCTGAGCCCGTGCCCTTCCACCAGGCGAACGATTTCGGCCTTTTGCTGGAGCGAACAATCCGGTCCGAGAACGGCGATCATCTGCGGTCCCCCCTGGTCGCGTTTCGAAGTGAGCGGAGGAACGCGGCCGGGTTCTCTCCGGCCTCCAGCTTCTCGACGAGGGCACTGCCCACGATCAAGCCGTCCACGTGCGGTGCCAGCTCGCGAACCTGTTCCGGCTCCCGGACCCCGAACCCCGCCTGAACGGGCAGTGCCGAAATGCGCCTGACCCGCGCGAGCATCTCCGCCGCACCGGCCGGATCGAAGCTGCCTCCGGTCGTTCCCGTCCGTGTGACCGCGTAGACGAAGCCCCGGCTGCGCGCGCACAGCTCGGACATTCGAGCCGCCGGCGTCACCGGCGTCACGAACTGCACGATTCCCAGGCCATGCGGTTCGAGAGCTTCCTCCAGCTCTCGAGATTCCTCGACTGGAAGATCCGGTATGATGAACCCGGCGACCCCCGCTCGTGCTGCCGCGTCGCCCAGCCGCTCGTGGCCGAAGGCCAGGAGCGGGTTCAGATAGCTCATCAGGAGAACCGGCGCCGCCGGGTCGGCCCGGTCGATTTCGTCGAGAATCCACGGAAGGCTCACACCGCTGTTGAGAGCGGCACGGCTGGCCCGCTGGATCGTGACCCCATCGGCCATCGGATCGGAAAACGGAACCCCGACCTCGACCACATCCGCTTCGACTGCGACGGCTTCGAGCAGCTCCGCGAAGCGATCGCGCTGCGGGTAGCCTGCGGTGAGAAAAGCGGTCAGTGCCGGTCGGCCGTCCCGATTCGCCGCCCGGATCGCCGACTCGATCGCCCGGCTGCCTCCAACCTCCGCGGTATCGAGCCTCATGCCGGATCTCCGTCTCGCGACTCTGTCTCGGCGAGGATACCCAGGTCCTTGTCGCCACGCCCCGAAAGCCCGATCAGGATCGTCCTTCCCGTGGAACTGGCCGCCTCCCGCCGCGCGCCCGCCAGCGCATGCGCGGTCTCCAGAGCCGGAAGGATACCCTCCAGGCGGCTGCATTCATCGAGCGCTTCCAGCGCCTCTTCATCCCCTATCGAGGTGTAGCGTACCCGGCCGATGTCGCGCAGGAATGCGTGCTCGGGCCCGACGCCGGGATAATCGAGTCCGGCCGAGACGGAGTGCGTTTCGCGAATCTGTCCGTGTTCGTCCTGCAGCAGGAGCGACCGGCTGCCATGGAGGACCCCAGGACGGCCATGTACGATCGTCGCGGCATTGTGACCGATCTCTGAACCCAGCCCACCGGCCTCGACACCCAGCAGCGTCACGGACGGGTCTCCGAGGAACGCGTGGAACAGCCCGATGGCGTTCGAGCCTCCGCCGACGCAGGCAACCACGAGGTCGGGCAGCGAGCCTGATCTCTCCTGCAGCTGCGCTCTGGCCTCGCGACCGATCACGGCCTGCAGTTCCCGAACCAGCCAGGGGTAGGGGTGGGGTCCGACCGCTGACCCGAGCAGGTAGTAGGTGCCGAGCGGATCCGATACCCAGTCCCTGAGTGCTTCGTCGATCGCCGCGCGCAGAGTCCGATCGCCGCTCTCGACTTCGATCACCCGGGCTCCCAGTCGTCGCATCCGGAGCACGTTCGGAGCCTGACGACGCACGTCCACGGCCCCCATGTACACCTCACATGGAAGACCGACCCTGGCGCAGGCGGCCGCCGCGGCGACGCCGTGCTGACCGGCCCCCGTTTCGGCGACGACTCGCCGCATGCCGAGATGCCGGGCCAGCAGCGCCTGTCCGAGTGCGTTGTTGATCTTGTGGGCCCCCGTGTGCGTGAGGTCCTCTCGTTTCAGCCACACCTCGGCGCCCCAGCTCTCTCCGAGTCGTCGAGCACGCGTGAGGGGTGTCGGGCGGCCAACCCAATCCTCGAGCTCGTCGGACAGCTGCTGCTGAAACCGGGAGTCGGCGAGAGCGCGTCGCGCCTCGGTCTCCAGTCGCAGAATGGATGGCATCAGGGTCTCCGGAACGAACCGACCGCCATAGGCGCCGAAGCGCCCGTGGGAATCGGGCAGTCGCCCGGCGAGAAGATCGTCGATACCGGCAGTCGTCGTCTGGGTCATCGGGATGCTCTCTCGAATATGGGTCCGGAGCGGCTGGCGGTGCGCTCTCCAGTCGCCCGCCCGGCACGCGCCGCCAGCAGAAAGGCCCGAATCCGTTCCGGGTCCTTCACGCCACGGGACGACTCGACACCGCTGCTTACATCCACCGCGAGCGGACCCACGTGACGGATCGCGTCCCGCACGTTCCCGGGCGTCAGCCCCCCGGCGAGGACGAGTGGCAGCCTGCGGGCCAATTCGGCGGCGCGGTCCCAGTCGGGTCGGATTCCGCGGCCCCCGATTCCGGCTGCCTCGAGGAGAACCGGAGTCGGCGCCCCCGCCAGCCGGTCCTCCAGCTTCGACGCGGACTCTCCGTCGTGTAGTACCGGAAGCACTCGTCCCCCACGAGCCATAACCGCCGCCAGTCCGGGGCCCGGCTCGGCCTGCACGATGTCCGCGGAGAACACGTCCAGGACCCGCAGCACCTCTTCGGCGGTCGGGTTCCTGAATACCGCGACTCGCGCGACCTGAGGGTCGATATCCGCTGCGATCCCGGCAGCGACCTCGGGCTCGATCCTCCGCGGCGAGTCCGCGAAAACGAAGCCGAGTGCACCCGCCCCGGCTTCGACAGCGATCCGTGCGACGCGCCTATCCAGAATTCCGCAGATCTTGACCTCCATGGTCACCTGGCTCCAGCGGTGGGCGAGAGGTCTCCCCCGGCGGTCCGATCGTACCTGCCGACTCCGGCCAGCTGCCGCGCAGCACGGCCCGCGGCGAGCATCCGCGAGATCGCGGGTCGGGGATCCTCCAGCCGCATCAGGGCGGTTCCCACCAGCGCGAGATCGTACCCGCCGGCTGCCAGGCGAGCCGCGTCCTCCGCAGTCTCCAACCCGCTCTCCGCCACCCGGCGCGACCCTGCAGGGAGATGTCCGGAGAGCTGCTCCAGTCGGTCGAATTCCACCTGCAGCGTCTCGAGGTTCCGGCAGTTGACACCCACCAGGGCGTCGGTGCCTTCGCTGGTCGCGCGGGCCGCAGCGACTCCCGCTCTCTCGATATCGTCTGCATCGAACGCCTCGAGTAGCAGGAACAACCCTGTCTCTCCGGCGACGGCCAGCATCTGCTCCAGCTCCTCGTCCGACAGGATCCGGAGGATCAGCAGCGCGCCACCGGCTCCGGCGGCCCGGGCCTCCAGCAGCTGATACGGGTCGGTAAGGAAGTCCTTGCGCATGGCGGGGATCGCATCGGGAAGCTCCGATGCGGCCCGCGAGATGGCCTGCAGGTCCTCCAGCGAACCGCCGAAGGCGTCCGGCTCCGTTAGCACCGAGATGGCGGCGGCACCCGCTTCGGTGTAGGCGCGGGCACGCTCCACCACCCCGGCGCCATCCAGCGGTCCAATGGAGGGGGACCTTCGCTTGACCTCCGTGATCAGGTCGAATCCCTCGGGGCCGGTCCGGAGGGGGAGGGGATCCGGCAGATCCAGGATCCGCGCGCGGAGCTCTCGCTCCGGCATGCCGGAGCGCGCCGACAGGGCTCGTTCGCGGGACTTCGAAGCCATCTCGGTCAGAAAGTCAGGCATGCTTCGCCTCTCCCGCGGGCTGCGGGAACCGCGAGGCCAGGGCGTCTAGGATCCTGACAGCCGTTCCGTTCGTCAGGGCTTCTTCGACCTTCGCGAGCGCCGACCCGTAGTCCGGAGCGGCTCCGCTGACCTCGATGGCCAGCGCCGCCCCGATCGACAGCGCGTCCCGGTCGGGGCCGGCGGTGCCGGAGAGGGCTTCACGAAGCCGGGCCGCGTTCTCTCCTGCATCGCCGCCGACCAGGTCGTCCGGCGCACAACGGGGAATCCCGTAGCGGGCCGGATCGCGTACTTCGCGGTGGACCCGACCGTCGTGAACATCGAACAGCACGAACGGTCCGACCGGTGTCGCTTCGTCCCAGCCGGGGGCACCGTGGACTACGAACGCTCGCTCGACGGGCATTCCCGCCAGCGTTTCGGCCATGAGCCGGGCCGCCTGCTCGTTCCAGGCGCCTGCCACGAGGTAGGGTGGAGCGGCGGGGTTCGTCAGCGGCCCGAGGAGGTTGAACACGGTGCGTACACCGAGTGCCCGGCGCACCGGAGCCAGAGCTCGCATCGCCGGGTGATAGTGCGGCGCGAACAGGAACGTGAACCCGGTCTCCGAAAGGCAGTTCGCGGCCTCCGGTTCGTCGAGGGGCATCGGCAGTCCCAGCGCTCTCAGCACGTCGGCGCTTCCGCAGCGGCTGGAGATCGAGCCGTTGCCATGTTTCACGACCGGCTGTCCACAGGCGGCCGTGAGCAGGGCCGCGCCGGTCGAGAGGTTTATGCTGCCCGATCCATCGCCCCCGGTCCCGACCACGTCCACCGCCCGGGCCGCGCTGGCGGGAAGCTCGGGCCGCAGGCTCAGGTCCCGCATTGCGGAGGCGAATCCGCGAACCTCTTCCGCCGTTTCTCCCTTCAGTCGCAACGCCGCCAGAAAAGCCCCTGCCATCGGGTGCGGAAACGCTTCGTCGGTCAGCCCGATCAGCAGCGTCCGGGCCTCGTCTTCGCAGAGGTCGCAGCCTTCGAGCAGGCGCTCGAGGAGAACCCTGAGCTCCCCGGTCACGAGTTCCTCCCCGGCGGCGATGCCTGCAGGAAGTTCCTGAGCAACCGATCTCCCTCGGGCGTGAGTATGCTCTCAGGGTGAAACTGGACTCCTTCGAGAGGTAGTTCTCGGTGGCGAATGCCCATGATTTCACCGTCGGAGGTATAGGAGGAGATACGGAACCCGGGGGGAAGCGATTCCTCCTGTACGGCCAGCGAATGATATCGACCGGCCGGGAAGGGATTCGGCAATCCCTCGTACACCCCCTGGCCGTCGTGATAGACATGGGATGACTTCCCGTGCATCAGACTTCCCGCTCCGGCGACCCGGCCCCCGAATGCGGCCGCCAGCGCCTGGTGTCCGAGACAGACGCCGAGCACGGGCACTCGCTTCGCCGCCGCTGCGATCAACGGAACCGAAACGCCGGCCTGTTCCGGTCGCCCCGGTCCGGGAGACACGACGACGTGGGTAGCCCCCAGGTCGAGTGCGTCTTCCACCGACAGTTCGTCGTTCCGTCGCACGGTCACCTCGGCGCCCAGACAGGCGAGGGCCTGGACCAGGTTCCAGGTGAAGGAATCGTAGTTGTCCAGTACGAGCGCATGCGGCGTCGAT
>JAMJQL010000056.1 GCA_023554245.1 Gemmatimonadota bacterium | reverse complement strand
AGACCGCGAACGATCGAGCCACTGCCGCGCAATCGGCGCTCGAGGGCCACGCCACCCTCGCCATGCTGGAATGGCAGCTCGCGCGGATGACAGGCGGCTCCCTCGGTCTCGACGCTCTGCCGAGCTTCTCTTCGCTGCCGGAAGACGCACTGATGGAGGCAGCCGGACTGGAGATGCCTGCGCTGGCGTCCGCTCCCCGGCTGATACGCGAGTCGCTGGTCTTCCCATACCTGGGCGGCCTCGAGTTCGTTCGGGTCCGTTGGAAGGCGGAGGGCGGGACCCGGTTCGCGCCTCTCGGAGACGAGATGCCCGAATCCACGGAGCAGGTGCTCCATCCCGATCGGGCGTTCGGCCAGGTACGCGACGACCCTGTCGGGCTGGCGTTCGCCGCGCCGCTTCCGCCCGGTCGCGTCGAGGTGCATGCCGACGGTCTGGGCGAGTTGGAGACACGCATCTGGCTGCGCGAGCACCTCGACGATCGGGAGCGGGCAGAAGCGGCTGCCGCCGGCTGGGATGGCGATCGCTATCGCCTGACCGACGGGGACGACGGCGAGGTGTTCACGTGGGTGACCGCGTGGGACTCTCCGGACGAGGCCGATGAATTCGCTGCTGCCGCACGTGAGGTGGCGACGACGCGTCGCCGGGCCGAGCCGGAGCGGCGGCTGGACATCGTCTCGCGGATGCAGGATGGTGTCCCGCTGGTCATTCTGACGGACCGACCCGCTGGACTCGATGCGACGCTCATCGATACGAGCGTTTCGATCGAACCGTCCGGACGCTGATCGCGATGGACTCGCTGCGCGTCGAGGTGCCGGGGCGACCTGCCGGCACATACGAGGTCCTGGTGGAACGAGGGGCTTTCGAGAGGATCGGAGCTCTCTGCGCCGAGCATGCTCCGGCGCACGCGTATGCGCTGATCGCCGACAGCCGGGTGGCCGGGCTCTACTCCTCGCGCGCGCTCGATTCGCTGCGGAAGAGCGGAGCCCGGGCCGAATCATTCGTCTTCCCCGCCGGCGAATGGAACAAGACGCGCCGTAGCTGGGCGGAGCTCTCAGATGCGCTGCTGTCCGAGGGGCTCGGACGGGACACGGTCGTCGTGGCGCTCGGCGGGGGTGTTACCGGTGACCTCGCGGGTTTCGTCGCCGCGACCTGGATGCGGGGGGTTCCCGTGGTCCAGGTGCCGACCACGGTGCTGGCGATGGTCGACAGCTCGGTAGGCGGAAAGACGGGCGTCGACACTCGAGGTGCGAAGAACGCGATCGGCGCCTTCCACCACCCGACCTTCGTCCTCGTCGATCCGGAGCTGCTCGCGACCCTCGCTCCCTTCCAGCGCAACGCCGGACTGTCGGAGTCGGTCAAGATCGCGGCGATGCGTGACGTCCGGTTCTTCGAGTGGATCGAGGGGGCCGCCAGAGGTCTCGCCGCCGGGGACCTCGATGTCCTTTCGGAGCTGATCGGGCGGAGCGTCGCTTTGAAGGGCGGGGTCGTGGCGGAAGATCCCCGCGAGCAGGGTCTTCGCGCCGTCCTGAACTTCGGACACACCGTGGGGCATGCGCTCGAGTCCCTCTCCGACTATTCCCTGCTTCACGGCGAGGCGGTGGCGCAAGGGATGCGGCTGGAGGCCCGGCTCGGGGAGATGGTCGGTCTGACGCAGCCCGGAACGGCAGAGCAACTGGATGCGGTCCTCAGGTCGTGCGACCTGCCGGAGGAGCTCGATCCCGACCTTACGGCGCGGCGGATTCTCGAGGCCGCGAGCTCCGACAAGAAGGCGCGCGAGGGGTCGTTACGCTGGTCGCTTCCAGCGCGCGTCGGTACCGCGGCGTCCGATCCCGCGGGAGGCTGGACCCACGCGATCGACCTCTCCGAATGCGAGGTCGCGCTCGATGCGGCTTTACGAACAGCGTCCGAAGTGCGAGATTCCCCGGCGTGATGGACGATCGATACCGCATTTACGGTCCGCGCCCTTCCGCTCCGGGAGGGCGCAACTGTTCGTGACACCCGAACTCCCGGGCATCGCATCGGCGTTTCTCCTTCAGCGAGAACGTCGACCTGCTGAGGTCTTCCTGCGTCACGGGGAAGCGGAGTGGACCTGGGCCGAAACCGCGTACCAGGCCCATGCGCTCGCCTGTGCGCTCCAGGAGTTGGGAGTGGAGCGAGGGGACAGGATCGGTCTCAACATGCCGAACTGGCCTGAATTCGTATTGTCACTGCTCGCGGCGTCGGAACTGGGTGCGACCGTCGTCCCTCTCAACCCGGCCTACTCGCCGCGCGAGCTGCAGTTCGTTCTTCGCAACACGGAATGTTCGGTCGTGATCACGGCCGAACGGTTCGGGGGCGTCGAATACCTCGAGCTGTTCGAAAGCCTGTTCTCCGATCTTCCCGGGTTGCAGTACCTCGTCACGGTCGGCGAAGAGGATCTCTGGTACGACGATCGGATCTTCCAGTTCGAAGACCTCGTTTCGGCCGGACGAGGGCGAGTCTGCACCCCGAATCCGATAGGGGAGGAGGATCCCGCGGCGATCCTCTACACGGCCGGCGTTTCAGAAAAGCAGAAGGGCGTCGTCCTTTCGCACTCCAGCCTGCTCGAGACGGCGGCCCGGACCGCTGGCGGGCTGGGATTGACCGCGGATGACGTTACTCTCTGTGCGGTGCCGCTGTTCAACATCTTCGGCCTGGGGACGGCTCTCCTGACCACAGTTCTGACAGGAGGTTCGCTCGTCCTGCAGGAGCAATTCGAGGCTGGCGGCCTGATCGATCTGGTCGACAGGCACCGGACGACGGTGCTGCACGGAGTTCCCACGATGTTCGTCCTGTTGCGCAGGGAGCTTCAGAAACGGGGAGCAGACCGGTCGGCGCTCTCCTCGCTGCGCACCGGGATCATTGCCGGCGCGCCGGTCGCTCCGGAGCTGGTTCAGGCGCTTCGCCGGGAGCTCGTTCCCGACCTGGAGATCGCGTACGGCCTGACGGAGACATCTCCGACGGTGACGATGACGGGTCCGGACGACGGTGAGGCGCGCGCGGAAACGGTCGGCAGACCGATTCCCGATGTCGAGCTGAGGATACTGGGTGAAGACGACGAGCCGGTCGGATCGGGAGAGACCGGAGAGATCGCAGTACACGGTCCGAACGTCATGCTGGGCTACTTCCGGCAACCGGCTGCGACCCGGACGGCACTGACGTCGGACGGATTCCTCAAGACGGGAGACCTGGGGACGATCGACGCCGGGGGGTACCTGCGGATCGTTGGCCGCCGGAGCGATGTGATCCTTCGGGGTGGGTACAGCGTCCATCCGCGCGAGATCGAAGACCACCTCCGCTCGTTGCCGGCCGTCCAGGAAGCGGTCGTGATCGGTCTGCCGAACGAGGTGCTGGGCGAACTGGTATGCGCCTGCGTGGTACCCGTAGAAGGAGCGCTGGTGACCGGAGACGAGATTCGTGAGCTGTGCCGACCGGCGCTGTCGGATTTCAAGCTGCCCGACGTGGTGCAGCTGTTCGACGAGCTTCCCGAGGCGCGGACCGGCCGCGCGCGCCGGCAGGAGCTCGTGGCAGAGATGAAAGTGCGACTCGCGGCCCGTGGTCGAGCACCGCTCGACGGACGCGACAATTGAGAAGGAGAGACCCGTCGCATAGTCCCCTCCGGCCATGCCGGGGGCGAGATCGACGGGCCTCTCGGCCGCCCGCGCGGGCGGTCCTGTGACTACAGAAAGCAGAACGAGAGGCATGAACGAACATTACACTCACGCGCCGCACCGGCGCCCGGGGGCCGAGGAGCAGTTCTCGAACGCGGCCCTGTTGATCGATTTCGACAATGTGACCATGGGGACCCGGTCCAATCTCGGACAGGAGCTCCGAAAGCTGCTGAACTCCGACATCATCAAGGGAAAGGTGGCCGTCCAGCGGGCCTACGCGGACTGGCGCCGCTACCCGCAGTACATCGTCTCCCTTTCCGAGTCATCCATCGACCTGATATTCGCGCCGGCTTACGGCTCATCCAAGAAGAACGCGACCGACATCCGACTGGCGATCGACGCGCTGGAACTCGTGTTCACCCGTCCCGAGATCGGCACCTACATCCTGCTGTCGGGTGACTCGGACTTCTCGAGCCTGGTGCTGAAGCTCAAGGAGTACGGGAAGTACGTAATCGGTGTCGGGATGCAGGAGTCGAGCTCCGATCTCCTGGTCCAGAATTGCGACGAGTACTACAGCTACAACAGCATCTCGGGTCTTACGAGCGCGGCGGACGGTCCGACCGAGAAGCACGATCCATGGGTTCTGGCCGGCCGCACGATTCTGAAGATGCAGGAGCGCAAGGACGTGATGCGCTCGGATCGGTTCAAGCAGGTCATGCTCGAGCTCGACCCTTCCTTCGACGAAAAGGAGATCGGGTTCAGCAAGTTCAACCGGTTCCTGTCCGAGGCGGCTTCCCGCGGCATCCTGTCGCTCGAGAAGGCGGCCAACGGCCAGTACGAGGTGGCGGCCGGATCACGAGCGACGGCGATGGCAACAGGTGACGGGGCGGTAAGCGCAGCCGGTGACGCTGACGGCTCTGCCGAACCGATGCGGGTTCCCGAAAAACGCTCACGGTCCCGTTCTCGCGGGAGCCGGCGCTCCTCTGAACGGAAATCGACCGCTACCACCCAGGCACCCCCGGCGGAGGAGGAAGCCCCGGATGTGGATGCCGACAGACTGCGAAGCGCGTACGCGCTCCTGGCCGAGGTGACCGGAACCCTCGCCAGCCCGGGCAATCCGGTGCGCGACTCAGAGGTGAAACGCCGAATGCTGGAGCAGGAGCGGAAGTTCGACGAGGCCGCACTGGGCTTCAGCAAGTTCAGCCGGTTTCTCCGGCAGGCGCACGATGAGGGGATCGTAGACCTCGAGAGGGGACCTGAGGGCAATTACCTGGTCTCACCGAACCCGGAGGGCTCGGCCACCGTCGGACCCGCTGCCCGGACGGACTCCGAGCCGGAAGCGCCCGGGAAGGAGCCTGCACGGGAACGGAGAACCGGGCGCGGGCGACGCAGCCGATCGGAAGAGCGCTCGGCCGATCGAGACAAAGCTCCACGGGGGCGATCGAGCCGTGGGCGACCCGCGGAAGAGAAGGCACCGAGGGAGTCCGAGGCCGAACCCGAGGCAGCAGCGGCGCCGCAGGCCGAACCCGATTCGGGCGCCGAATCGCCGGCTGCTGATTCGACCCCTTCGTCACAGCCGGCGACGGACGACGCGGTCGAAGAGCCGAAAGACTCGAGCTCCGGGCCCGAGCCACGGCGATCGGTCGGCATGGGACGGTTCCGCAGGGGATCTCGCAGCAAGGGATCCACTCCGGCCGGCGGTACCGGGTCCTCAACCCGGAACAAGGTCGTACCAGGCCCGGTGGACGCGACGGAATCGACCCCGACGCCGCGGCCGGAAACCTCGCGCACCGAGCGGCCCGCGCGCGAGAGAAGGAGGCCGACCACCACCTCGAGTTCCGACACCGGTGAGGATACATCCCGATTCCGCTCCGAGATCGAAGCCATGTCACGGAATTACCCTGGCGTCGGTCGACGCACGGCGGAGGTCCTGTTCCGGGAGTTCGGTGACGGTGTCTTCGAGGTGATCGATTCCCAACCTGACCGGATCCGAGCCGTGCTTCCGGAGCACCGCGCGAAGGCCGTACTGGCCGGTCGGAAGGCGGAGCTGGGCGACTGACCGGTCGCTGACCGGACCCGGGTCGAGGTCGGCATGATCCGGTGAGGCCTCCTGACACGCGGACCCGCGAGTTCTCGTCCTCGCGGGTCCTGCCTCCGGAATTCTTCTCACGGCCCGCGGTCGAGCTGGCGCCGGAACTTCTGGGGGTTCTGCTCGTCCGACAGACCGACAGCGGTATCACTTCCGGCCGGATCGTGGAGACCGAGGCGTATCCGGGTCCCGAGGACCCGGCTTCCCACGCTGCGCTACGGATCGGCAGGACCCGCCGGAACGATCCCCTGTTCGGACCTCCGGGAACCGCCTACGTGCACTGCAACTACGGCGTGCACTGGTGCTTCAACGTCGTCGCGGCACGATCGGGAAAGCCCGAAGGGGTGCTGGTCCGGGCGGTGGAGCCGGTGGCCGGGATCGACCTGATGCGGGAACGGCGCGGTCGCGAGGAGCTCACGAACGGTCCCGGCCGGCTGGGGCAGGCCTTCGCGCTCGGACCGGATCTCAACGGGCACCCGCTCGATCGGCCGCCGATCTGGCTCGAGGAAGGTGATCCGGTGCCGACGCACGACAGGGTGAGCACAACCCGCATCGGAATCCGCCGAGCCGCCGAGCGTCCATGGCGCTGGTACGATGGGCGCAGCAAGTGGGTCTCCCGGCGCTGAGCCGAGGCCGACGGAGGCGATTTGACGGGGCCGCGACCGCGGCGTTTCTTGAGTCGGGGCGGTCCCGAGTCTGAGAGGCCGCACGGCGCTGACCGGAGGCTGAGATCGAATACGGAGCTTTGTCGCTGCTGCCGCCGCTGCTGGCAATCGGACTCGCGATCTGGACCCGGCAGGTCTACCTGTCGCTCGCAGCCGGCATCTGGCTCGGCTGGACCATCCTCTCGGGCTGGAATCCGTTTGCCGGCACGGCGGCGTCGATCGACGCCGTGGTCGATACGGTCGTCGATCCCGGAAATGCGCGCGTGCTCCTGTTCACCTTCGCGATCGGAGCGTTGATCGCGCTCGTCGAGGCCAACGGGGGCGTTCGCGGTTTCGTCGAGTGGGTCGAACGCCGGCGCTGGGTGACCGACGGACGCCGGGCCCAGATGCTGGCCTGGACGATCGGGGTGGTGATCTTCATCGAGTCGAATATCACAGTCCTGGTCGCAGGCTCGATCTGTCGCCCGCTCTTCGACCGATTCCGTGTTTCCCGCGAGAAGCTCGCCTACCTGATCGATTCCACCTCGGCCCCGGTGTGCATCCTGATTCCGTTCAACGCCTGGGGAGCGTACATCCTCAGCCTTCTCGCCGGTCTCGGGGTCGAGAATGCCGTGCCGGTGCTGGTCGCCTCCATTCCGCTGAACCTCTACGCGATCGCGGCGTTGCTGCTCTCGGGCGTCAGCGCTGTGCGCGGACTGGACATCGGTCCGATGGAGGCTGCGCAGGAACGGACGCAGCGCGGCGAGCTGCATTGGGAGCACACGGTGGCGATCGCGGATCCCGAGCAAATGGCGCCGCCGCCGAAGGACGGAATACCACTCCGACCCGTCAACATGGTCCTGCCGATCGCGTCGATGGTCCTGATGATGCCGGTTGCCATGTTCGTCACTGGAGAGGGCGACCTGATGGCGGGCTCCGGATCCGTATCCGTGCTGTGGGCGGTGCTGGCAGGCATCGCGGTCGCCTCGGTTCTCTCTCTGATGCAGAACCTGCTCGATCTGGAAGAACTGGGGACGGTCGGGGTGCGCGGGGCAGGAGGCCTTACCGGAATGGCGCTGGTGCTTCTACTCGCGCTCACGCTCGGAGCCGTCACGCAGGAGCTCGGAACCGGGGACTACGTGGCCGGGATCGTCGGCGGTCGCGTCCCCTTGTTCCTTCTCGTGCCTCTCGTCTTCCTGGTGGCGGCCGGAATCGCATTTTCGACCGGCAGCAGCTGGGGCACCTTCGCGATCATGCTTCCGATTGCGGTGCCGATTGGAACCGCCCTCGGGCTGCCCGTCACCGCGTTCGTCGCCGCATCGCTCTCGGGGGGCGTGTTCGGGGACCATTGCAGCCCGATCAGCGACACCACGATCGTCTCATCCCTCGCCTCCGCCTCGGATCACATCGAACACGTCCGGACGCAGCTGCCCTACGCGCTGACGGCGGGCGCGGTCGCGGCCGTCGGCTTC
>JAMJQL010000055.1 GCA_023554245.1 Gemmatimonadota bacterium | reverse complement strand
ACACCGAACTTCGTGGCGTTGTAGACGTTTCCCTTCGGGTAGACCTGGTGACCGGCGGTGCTGCCGATGTTGATCACGTGGCCGGTGCCCCGTTCGACCATCGAGGGAAGAATCGCGCGGGTGACGTTGAGCAATCCTTTGAGGTTGGTATCGATCATCCGATCCCAGTCCTCGGGGTCGCCTTCCTGGATCAATGACAGTCCACTTGCCAGGCCGGCGTTGTTGAGCAGGAAGTCGGGAGTTCCGACCTCGCTAAGCAGTCGAGCCGAGGCCTCGTCGACGGCGGCACGATCCCGGACGTCCACGCCCTGCGTGTGAATCTCCACGCCCCCGGAGCTTCGCAACTCGTCCGCAAGCGCCTCGAGCCGTTCCTGCCGCCGGGCCCAGAGAACCAGATCTGCACCCTCGGCGGCAAACCGTCGCGCCGTGGCCGCGCCGATGCCCGCGCTCGCGCCAGTGATGAGTGCCAACCGACCATCCATGATCGTTCCTCGGTGATTGGTCCACAGGAGGGACGCCCGAACGGCCGACGGCTCCGCAGGAGCGAATCGAACCCGTTCAACTTCGGCAGGTCGTGACCCGAGCGAAAGGTGCTCGCGACCCGTACATTGTGGGCCCGCAGCACCGGACACTCATACACCGCTATCGGGAGAGATCCCATGCCGACGAGACGCCGATCCTGGGCCGAGCCCTGGAAGATCAAGATGGTCGAGCCGCTCAAGATGCTCACCCGCGACGAGCGCCAGGTCGCGATCGATGGCGCCGGGTACAACACCTTCCTCCTCCGATCCGAGGACGTCTACATCGACCTGCTCACTGACTCGGGTACGAGCGCGATGAGCGACCGGCAGTGGGCCGGCATGATGCTGGGCGACGAAGCTTACGCCGGCAGTCGCAACTTCTACCACCTCGAGGATGCCGTTCGGGAGGTGTACGGCTACAAGCACCTGATTCCGACACACCAGGGACGGGCAGCCGAACACATGATCAGCCGCCTGTTGATCGAGGACGGCGATTACGTCCCGGGCAACATGTATTTCACCACCACCCGGCTCCACCAGGAGATGGCCGGCGCCACCTTCGTCGACGTGATCATCGACGAGGCACATGATCCCGATCTCATGCATCCGTTCAAGGGAAACGTGGACCTGGCGAAGTTTCAGGCGCTCATCGACGAGGTCGGAGCCGAGAGGATCCCGTACGTTTCGATCGCCACGACCGTGAACATGTGCGGCGGTCAGCCTATCTCGCTAGAAAATCTGCGCCAGGTGTCGGAGCTGGCGCACGCGAACGGCATTCTCGTCATTCATGACATGACGCGAGTGGCGGAGAACGCGCTGCTGATCAAGGAACGGGAGCCGGACCAGGCCGACCGCTCGATGGCGGAGATCGTCCGCGACATCTGTGATCTCACGGACGGATGCACGATGAGCTCGAAGAAGGACCACCTCGTCAACATCGGCGGATTCCTCGCCGTGAACGACGACGCGCTGGCCGACAAGGCCCGCAACATGGTCGTGATATACGAGGGTCTGCATACCTACGGTGGGATGTCGGGGCGCGACATGGAGGCGCTGGCGATCGGCATCCACGAATCGATTCAGTTCGATCACATCCATGCGCGGGTCGGGCAGGTTCACTACCTCGGCAACAAGATCGCGGACGAGGGGATTCCGATCATGAAGCCGATCGGAACACACGGAGTCTTCCTCGATGCGAAGCGGTTCCTGCCCCACCTCGACCAGGACGAGTTCCCGGCCCAGGCTCTCGCCGCCGAGCTCTACCTCGAGTCGGGCGTCAGGGCAATGGAGCGCGGAAACGTCTCGGCGGGTCGGAATCCCGAGACGGGCGAGAATCGGCGTCCGGCGCTGGAGCTCGTCCGGCTGACGATCCCGCGCCGAGTCTACACGCAGGCGCACATGGACGTGGTGGCGGAGTCGGTGATGGAAATCTGGGACAAGCGGGAGTCGATCGGAGGACTGGAATTCACCTACGAGCCCGAGTACCTGAGGTTCTTTCAGGCGAGGTTCAGACCGAAGGCGAGCTGATGACTGCACCGGGCCGCAGAGATCCTTCGTCGCGCACTCGGCCGACGAGCGGCCGCACGGTAGCTGCCATCGGACTGGGAGCGATCGCGGCTGCCCTGTTCGGGATCACCGCGGCGGCTGCCGGCCCCGCCGTGGCGGTCCTGCACCCGGCTGTCGCTACCCCCGCCGTTGCATCCACCCACGAGGAGCCGAACGAGATGGCAGAGAGCGGAGACTCCAGCGGGTCAATCCAGCAAGAGGCCGAGGCAAAGCCGGAAAAGAGCCGCTGGAGGAAGATATGGGGCTGGGTTCTGATCGTAGCGTACGCGCTGGGGATCCTGTCGGCGATCGACGCGATCATGTCGACGCGAACGGAGCCCGGCGCCATCGCATGGTCGATTTCGCTGGTCACCGCTCCCGTCGTGGCGGTACCTGCCTATTGGGTCCTCGGCCGGAGCAAGTTCGAGGGGTACGTCGAGGCGTTCGAGGATAAGCAGGAGGATTTCGAGGCCCTCATCACTCATGCCCGGAAGGAGATGGATCCGGTAACGGTCGAGTTCGAGACTCGAACTCCGGGTTTCGACGCGCTCAGAGGCCTCGCCAACATGCGACTGTTGCGGGGGAACGGCGCCGAGTTGCTGATCGACGGCGAAGAGACCTTCGACAGTATCCTCGAAGGGATCGCGGCCGCCGAGGATTACGTGCTGGTGCAGTTCTTCATCGTGCACGATGACGACCTCGGCCGACGGCTCAAGAATGCGATGATCGAGCGGGCCCGGGCCGGCGTCATGGTCGCCTTCCTGTACGACGAGCTGGGCAGCACCATCGGCAGGGGATACCGGCGTGACCTTCGGGAAGCCGGCGTAAAGGTCTCCGCGTTCAACACCACGAAGGGGTGGCAGAACAAGTTCCAGCTGAACTTCCGCAACCACAGGAAGATCGTGGTCGTGGACGGTCGGACCACCTGGATAGGCGGGCACAACGTCGGAGACGAGTATCTCGGTCACGATCCGGACATGTCGCCGTGGCGGGACACCCACGTGCGACTGGACGGGCCGATCGCCATTCAGGCACAGGGCGTGTTCGCGATGGACTGGTTCTGGGCTCAGCGAGAGCTCCTCGAGCTCGACTGGAAGCCCGATCCGGCCCCGGATGGTTCGGACATGCCCGGGATCGTGGTTGCGACGGGACCGGCCGACCCGCTCGAGACGGCGGGCATGTTCTTCGTGCACGCGCTGAATTCGGCTCGGGACCGAATCTGGATCACGGCGCCCTACTTCGTGCCTGACGAGTCGATCGTGAAGGCCCTCATGCTGGCCAGCCTGCGCGGCGTGGACGTTCGAATCCTCGTCCCCGGCATCGTCGACAAGTGGCTCGCGGACCGGGCCATGTACCACTACATGGAGCTTCTGGCCGATTCGAACGTCAAGTTCTACATGCATCGGCCGGGCTTCCTGCACCAGAAGGTGATGGTGGTCGACGAGGCGATTGCTTCGATCGGAACGCACAACTTCGACAACCGCTCGTTCCGTTTGAACTTCGAGATCTCGGCCGTGCTCTACGACGAGGCGTTCACGACCGAGGTGGCGAAGATGCTCGAGCGGGACATGGCGACCAGTGAGCTGCTCGATCCGACCACGTTCAAGGATCGATCCTGGTTCTGGCGATTCAGCGTGAACTTCGCGCGACTCTGGGCGCCGGTTCTGTAGGCGGCTTTCCCGTCAGGGGACGGGCGTCAGCTGCAACAGACCGGAACGCGGGACCGAGAACCGGTACACGCCGGGACTGAGTTCGACGCTGCTGGCGCCGAATTCCCGGCCCATCGTGTCGAACACCCTGTAATCGAAGCGACCCAGACTGCCGCCCACCTCGACGATCACTCTCGATCGGTGCCCGGCGTTGATCAGGTCCAGGGCTCGTCGGCCGTGGCTCTTCGGCAGGTGTACGACCCGGTCGCCGTACAAGGCTACGATCCGCTTCCCGTCTCCCACGGCTTCGATGAGCGGGTAGTTGGCCAGCGGCGCATACGGAACGAAGGTGCCGTCGAGCAGCACATCGCGGTTGTTCAACCAGTAGTCGGTCCAGTGGCGCACCATCTCGCGGTGATCCGGCGGAATCCGTTCGAGCCGGACCGAGAGCTGGGGGACTGCGAAGAGCACGCTCAGGAACTGAAGGGCGGCAGCTTCGACCTCGTCCTCCGCGTGCCACATGAACATGTCGGAGTGGACCGCGGTGTTTCCGCTCAGCAGCCTCAGGTCAACCGTTCTGAGCCGGTTGTCGGTGGCGACGTGCGGGGCGTCGGCCGCACGGAACATGTTACCGTATTTCCGCATCAGAGGCCCGATGTACGGTTGCCTGAACTCGATCATCACGTCCGGGTTCACCGCACGAAGCTCAGTCATTACATCGGTGAGCAGGCGGTCCGCGGCCTCGCTCACCGAGGCGAAGTCCCGGCCATCGGCCACGGTCAGCTCAGTCGAGTCGGTGGCGACGAAGAATCCCAGAAAGTCGAGCTTGAAGCCGTCGACCTCCCATTCCTCCATGGCCCGGCGGTAGGTGCCTATGAGGTGTTCACGAACCTCGGGGTAGCGGGGATCGAGAACCCAGGCGCCCTGCCCGTCCCAGTAGCGAAGATACTTGCCGCGGAAATCGGGATAAGTGGAGGATTTCTCCCCCACCAGCGGCATGGCGTACCAGAGCAGCAGCTTCATGCCGCGCTGGTGAACCGCGTACACGAACTCCCGCATCTCAGGAATCCGTTCCGGTCTCCAGTCACCCGTGAACGCGTATCCGCGTCGGCTGTCCAACGTCTGCCAGCCGTCATCGACGATGATCGCCTCGTACCCTAGCTCTCTGGCCAGTTCGACCTCCCGCAACAGCGCCTCGGATTCCAGCTCCTGGTGATAGCTGTACCAGGTGGAGTACATCGGCAGTCGGGCAATCTCGGGAACATGCGCGGGCTCGGTATCGGGCATGCCGGCCCACCATTCGCTCACCTCGCCCAGCGATTCCCACAGGGGGACGGACCTTCGATCGACCCGGATCCGCAATTCGATGCGCTTCGTGGGTGGCTGACGCTCGCCGAACAACTCGATCCTGCCGCGAACCGTAGCGTCCTCTTCCCGGATCCCGGCGCTCAGACGCACGGAATTGAGGGCGTCCGACACTGCGATCGTGACGCGATTGCCGTCGTCGTTGCCGAACAGAGCCAGGACCGGGGCGTTGCGGGCGAACATCGAGGTCACCCCGGACATCGACCAGTCGGGTCCGATCGTCTTGCGACCCCAGCTGCCGGTAGTCCAGATCCCCTGCATGTCCCGCGCGGGAGTTGCCCACCGGAGAATCAGCGGGTTCGGGGTCGCGGCGGAGTCGCTCTCCAGCGTCAGCGTCGCGGTGCTCAGCCCCGGTTCCACCGTTTCCGAGGTCGTAGTGATGCGAAATGGTCCGGTCTCGCCATCCATGACGAAGGACAGGCCCGCGATATCGACCTCGGTTGTGGGCTGCTGCGCTGCAGCGGACGACGGCATGGCGAGTCCCAACGCCATCCCGGCGAGAGCTCCGGCGAGTGATCGATTCCACATCGCTGTTTCCCTGCGTTGGAGGAAGTGTCGCCGGCCCGCGGTGGATTCGGACTTCCGATGCCGATTCCGCTATCCGCTCCACCTGCCCGGACTTAGTATAGTCTGGTGATCCGATCGCGTCGCGTCTCAGCCCTTCTGGTCTTCGTGACCTTCGTTTCGCTGCACTCCGTCCCGATACGGCTCGCAGCCCAGCAGCCGCCGGACAGTGACCTGGACCTGCTCCTGAACTACGGATATCTGGCCGCCTTCTTCGATCCCGGAATCGCCGGCTTCGAAACCGAGGACCGGACGATCCGCGTCCTGAACGTGCCGTTCAACTTCACGGTCCGCGACTGGGAGGATCGGAGTTGGGGACTGCGACTCAGGTTCGCG
>JAMJQL010000054.1 GCA_023554245.1 Gemmatimonadota bacterium | reverse complement strand
TGTGCACCCGATCAGGAAATACGGATTCGCTGATGCAAGACTTCCGGCGTCCGCTGCGGAGCGCCCTGCCGCTCCTCGCGATCGCGACAGTTGCCATTCTCGCCTCCGGGTGTGGTGGGCCGTTTCCGCAGTCTGCGCTGCGTCCAAGCTCGGATTTCGCGACGAGTCTCGACGATCTGTTCCGCGGCATTTTCTTCTGGGCAGTCATCGTCTTCGTCCTCGTCGAGGGAGCGCTGCTGGTGGCGGTCTTCCGCTTCCGTGACGACGAAGGGCGCCGTGAAGCGAAGCACGTGCACGGGAACACGATACTCGAGATATCGTGGACGATCGCGCCCGCGATCATCCTGGTTCTGATCGCCGTGCCGACGATCCGGACGATCTGGGAAGTCGACCGCCCGACCACGGATCCCGACGCGCTTCTGGTCGAGGCTGTCGGCCGACAGTGGTGGTGGGAATTCAGGTATCCGGAGCTGGGGATCGTGACGGCCAACGAGCTGCACGTTCCCGTCGGCCGGACGATCGATATTCGACTGACTTCGGCGGACGTGATCCACTCATTCTGGTTCCCCCGCGCCGGCGGAAAGCGAGATGTCGTTCCCGGTCACGAGAATCACCTCTGGTTCAAGATGGACTCGGTGGGCGTGTTTCCGGGTCAGTGTGCCGAGTTCTGCGGCCTGTCGCATGCGCTGATGAAGATGGAGCTCGTTTCGGAGCCCGCCGAAGATTTCGAGGCGTGGGTGGCCCTCCAACAGAGCCCGGCCTTCGGTACGCAGGAGCAGCCGACCGAACCGGATCCGGGGGAGCCGGATTCGGAGAAGCAGGAGGATCCCCTCGGCCCTGAACTGCGAGCGATACTCGATGCCGGGAACCAGGCGTTCATGCAGTCGGGGTGCATCGCGTGCCACAAGATCGCTGGCACGGCCGCGGCCGGTGTCCTGGGTCCGGACCTGACACACATCGGGAGCCGCCGAACCATCGCGGCGGGAATTCTCGAGAATACCCCCGAGAACATGGCGCGCTGGCTGCGGAATCCTGCAGAAGTCAAGCCCGGCGTCCTGATGCCGAACATGAACCTGGACGAGGACACGATTCGGACTCTCGTGGCCTACCTCGAGAGCCTGAAGTAGGAGCTTAGAACCGAATGGCAGTCAAGGAAGCGGCCGCCGAGCATGGCGCCGGTCTCGACTCCGGAACCCACGAGGGAACGTACTCGGGGGGACTGTGGAGCTGGATTACCACCGTGGACCACAAGCGAATCGGCATCATGTATGCCGTGTTCGCCTTCTTCTTCTTCCTGGTGGGTGGCCTGGAGGCGTTGCTGATCCGCCTCCAGCTCGGCTCGCCTGAGAACACGCTGATCGACCCGGATCTCTATAATCAGCTCTTCACGATGCACGGAACGACGATGGTGTTTCTCGCCATCATGCCGCTGTCGGCGGCGTTCTTCAACTTCATCGTTCCGCTCCAGCTGGGCGCTCGCGATGTCGCGTTTCCGAGGCTCAACGCCTTCAGCCTGTGGGTGTTCGTGTTCGGAGCGTTCTTCCTGAATGCGAGCTTCCTGTTCGGGGGCGCTCCCGACGCGGGCTGGTTCGGCTACGCGAACCTGACCTCGACGCAGTACTCCCCGGGTGTGAGAATCGATTTCTGGGTGCTGGGCCTCCAGGTGCTCGGTGTGAGTTCGATCGCGGCCGCACTGAACTTCATCGTTACGATCATCAACCTGCGCGCTCCGGGCATGTCGCTCATGCGGATGCCGCTGTTCACCTGGATGACCTTCGTCACCTCTTTCCTGCTGATTCTCGCCTTTCCGGCGATCACGGTCGGGCTCGTTCTGTTGATGTTCGATCGCACCTTCGGGACTTCGTTCTTCAATCCCGCTGCGGGTGGCGACGTTCTCCTCTGGCAGCACCTGTTCTGGATCTTCGGTCATCCCGAGGTCTACATCCTGCTGCTTCCCTCACTGGGAATCGTCTCCGAGGTCATACCGACGTTCAGCCGCAAGCCGCTGTTCGGATATCCGTTCGTGGTCTACTCCGGCATCCTGATCGCCTTTCTCGGTTTCGGAGTGTGGGCCCATCACATGTTCTCGGTCGGGCTCGGCCCGATCGCGAACACGGTGTTTTCGGCGACCACGATGCTCATCGCGATTCCGACCGGAGTGAAGATCTTCAACTGGATCGCGACGATGTGGGGTGGGTCGCTCCGCCTCAAGACGCCTCTCTATTTCGCCATCGGTTTCATCGCGATGTTCATCATTGGCGGACTTTCGGGCGTCATGCACAGTTCCGCCGCCGCGGATCTGCAGCAGACCGACTCGTATTTCGTCGTCGCCCACATCCACTACGTGCTGTTCGGCGGTGTGATCTTCGCCCTGTTCAGCGGGATCTACTACTGGTTTCCGAAGATCACGGGCAAGTTGCTCAGCGAAGGAATCGGCAAGGTACACTTCTGGGTCATGCTGCTGGCGTTCAATCTGACCTTTTTCCCGCAGCACTATCTCGGGCTGCACGGAATGCCGCGCCGGACCTTCACCTACCAGGAGGGGCTCGGATTCGAGGCGATGAACCTGATGTCCACCGCCGGGTCTCTGCTGCTCGGATTCTCGATCCTCATCTTCCTTTGGAACGTGCTCGTCAGCCTTCGAAAGGGCGCTGCCGCGGGTCGCGATCCGTGGGGCGGGGCGACGCTCGAGTGGGCCATCGATTCGCCGCCGCCGCATTACAATTTCCGGGTGGAGCCGACCGTACACAGCAGGGATCCGCTCTGGGCGGCAGGTGGCCTGGACGTGGATGTGAACGACCCGGCGGCCCCGGAGCCGCACATGCCGAGTCCGTCGCTCTGGCCGTTCATACTGTCTGCAGGGCTGGTCGTCGCCGCGGCCGGTGCCGTCGCCAAGAGTCTGGTCGTCGTTCTCGCGGGCGGGGCCATCGTCGTAGTGTCGATCTTCGGGTGGGCCTTCCAGCCCCTCGAACGCTGAAACGAGAGGGACCAACGTGACTGAACATGCCGCGACCGCCGCGGAGCAGCACCACTCGTACACGGGCCTTCCGAATCGCAAGTTGCTGATGTGGGCCTTCATCGGTTCCGAATGCATGCTGTTCGGCTCGCTGCTGATCACGTACCTCGTCTATCGGGGCCGCAGCGTGGTCGGGCCGTATCCCGAGGAACTGCTGAATATCCCGTTCATCACCGTCACCACCTTCATTCTGCTGATGAGCAGCCTGATGATGGTGCTGGCTCTCGCCGCCGTGCAGCGCAACGACATGCGGCAGGGGAAGCTGTGGATCCTGATGACGGCTCTGCTGGGACTGGCCTTCCTCGCCGGGCAGGCATACGAGTTCACCCACTTCGTCCACGAGGGCCTCGGCCTGACGACGAACCTGTTCGGCGCCAGTTTCTTCCTGCTCACGGGTACCCACGGGGCGCACGTCGCCGTCGGCGTAGTCTGGCTGCTGACCCTGTTCGTGATGGCGATGCGCGGCCGGCTGTCGAGCGCGGACGCCGAGACGGTTGAGATCACCGGGCTTTACTGGCACTTCGTGGACGTCGTCTGGATCGTCCTGTTCACGGTCATTTATCTGCTGGTGTAGGAGAGGCGGGAATGGAGAATTCGACGGCACAGCACGAACACGCCAGCGTAAAGACCTACCTGGTCGTAGCGGCCGTACTTGGCGTTGTCACCGCGGTGGAAGTCGCCATCTTCTACGTCGAGGCGTTGGAGCCGATTCTGGTTCCACTGCTCCTCACCCTCTCGGCGGCGAAGTTCGCGCTCGTGGTCGGCTTCTTCATGCACTTGAAGTACGACTCGAAGGTGTTTCGGGGCCTGTTCATCGGTCCCCTCATCGTGGCGGTTGCGATCATCCTGGCGATGCTCGCTCTGTTCGGCGTGTTCGGCGGGGGTGCGGGAGGCGCTTGACTCGATCCGGTCGTACCTGGACAATCGGTCAATACGGCCCGAGGCTCATGCCCGGGCCGTTTTTCGTGATCGCGACTGCGTGAAGGAGCCGACCGAAGACGATGTCTGAGCTGCGAGAACTGACCGAGGCCCGTCCCGAACAGGTCGAGTTCCGGGTCGAGGACATGGACTGCGCCAGCTGCATGGCCACCATACGGTCAGCCCTGGAACGGCAGTCCGGATTCGAAGGATTGGAGGGAAGCACGGTTTCCCGGCGTCTCGAGGTACGATTCGATGCGGCAAAGACCGATGCGGAGAGCCTTCGGCGCGTGATCGGCGACCTGGGCTATCGAGCGCTGCAGATCGAAGACGCCACCGTCGAACCAGTACGGATCTGGCGCTCTCATCGCGCGAAGCTGACCTACCTGGCTGGAGGATTCTTCGTCGCGGGAATCTTCGTCCGCTTGATCACGGGGGAGGGAATCCCGACTCCCGATCATGGCTTCGGGACACCACCCGGCCTGTCCGGGCTCCTGTTCCTCTGCGCCGCGCTGGCCGGGGCGTGGAATTTCGTCCCCAAGGCGTTGGGCGCACTTCGAGCGGGTGTGCTGGACATGCACGTGCTGATGGCACTCGCCGTGGTAGGAGCGGCGACGATCGGGGAGTACATGGAGGCTGGGGCGATCGCGTTTCTGTTCTCCTTTGCGGAGCTGCTGGAGGGATTTGCCGTTGAGCGTGCGAATGCCTCCGTGCGGGCGCTGATGAAGCTCTCGCCGGAGGTGGCCACGGTCGTCAGGGACGGTCGTGAGGTGCAGGTACCGGCCCAGGAGGTGCAACGAGGCGAGTTGGTGCACGTCAGACCGGGAGAGCGCATTCCCGTGGACGGAACGATCGTGGAAGGCACGTCAGCCCTCAACGAGTCCGCGATCACGGGAGAAGCCTTGCCGGTCGATCGCGGTCCGGGCGAGTCGGTATACGCGGGTTCGATCGCACACGAGGGGTTTCTTCGAATTCGGAGCGATCGAGCTGCGTCGAGCTCGACGATCTCGCGGATGATCCGGCTGGTCGAGGAGGCGGAGCGCCGCAGGGCGCCGAGCGAGCGGTTCGTCGAGAGCTTCGCCCGCGTCTATACGCCGGCTGTCACGCTGGCTGCGGCTCTGGTCATTCTGCTCCCCGTGCTCCTGTTCGGAGGTGACTTCCAGACCTGGCTCCTCCGGGGGCTGACCCTGCTGGTGATCGCGTGTCCTTGCGCCCTGGTGATTTCCACACCTGTCTCGGTCGTCAGCGCCGTTACGAGTGCGGCACGAAACGGCGTGCTGATCAAAGGTGGAGAGAGTCTCGAGCGGATGGGCGAGGTGGCGGTAATGGCGTTCGACAAGAGCGGAACGCTGACGCACGGACGGGCGGAACTCGGCAGCGTGCACGTGTTCGATGGTTCGGGGTCCGATGATGCGCTCATCGTCGCCGCTGCCGCTGAATCACGGTCAGAGCACCCGTTGGGCAAAGCGATTGTTCGTGCGTGCCGCAACGCAGGCCTGGACTTCGAGTCACGCGTAGTGGAGGGGTTCGAGGCGATTCCCGGCTGGGGTGTGCGAGCGACGGTGGATGACGTGTCCTACGCCGTGAAGCGTGCCGTCCATTCGAACCAGCTGCCCGCGGATGCGCCTCTCGACGAGATGCGGCGTGAGGGCCGGACGGTCGTGCTCCTTTCCCGAGAATCGACCGGAGGAGCTTCGCGCCCCGTGGCGCTCCTTGCCCTGGAGGATGGACCGAGAACCGGGCTGGTGGAGCTGGCCGGAGATTTGAAGGCGAGTGGGATCGACCGGATCGTCGTGCTCAGCGGCGACCACGAGGCGGCTGTGCGGGTCGTCGGTCGGGCGATGGGCGCGGACGAGGTGCATGGGGGGCTGGAGCCGGCGGAGAAGGTGACTGCCATCGAGGATCTCGAGGAGGCCTACGGGGCGACCGCGATGGTGGGGGACGGGGTCAACGATGCGCCCGCTCTCGCAGCCGCTTCGGTAGGCATAGCGCTGGGGGCCGCCGCGTCCGACGCTGCACTGGAGACGGCCGATGTGGCGCTGATGGGCGATGACCTCGGCCGGCTACCGTATCTCGTCAGGCTCGCTCGAAAAAGCCGGCGCGTGATCCGGCAGAACATCATCGCCGCGATCGTTCTGAAGACCATCCTGGCGATAGGTGTTCCGTTGGGGTTCGTCTCCCTGATCGTGGCCGTTCTCGTGGGAGACATGGGAGCCTCGCTGGCGGTCACGGCCAACGCGCTGCGCCTGGCCCGGGTGTCGCCGGCGGAATAGCAGGGTCGAGATTCGGCCGGTCTATCCGGGAGGATGGTCAGTCGGGCGAGCCGGAAGAAAGGGCGTACGTGAACAGGTTCACGCCCATCCGGAGTGATGCCTCCCGGACCTCGGGCGGATCGGCGTGAACGTTCGGATCCTCCCAACCATCTCCCAGGTCACTCTCGTACGAATAGAACAGGGCAAGCCGGCCGTCGACGAAGATGCCGTATCCGCGCGCAGGCTTGCCGTCGTGCTCGTGGACCTTGGGAAGCCCATCCGGAAAAGGAAACACGATCTGGTAGATCGGGTGGTCCAGAGGAACCTCGACCAGTTCCTTTTCCGGAAACAGCCGGGCGATTTCCCGGCGTGCCGAGAGATCCATCCCGTAGTTGTCATCGATGTGCAGGAATCCCCCGGTCTCGAGGTAGCTTCGTAAGCGCTCCAGGTCCAGTTCCGAGAATCGGACGTTTCCGTGACCTGTCATGTAGAGGAAGGGGTGGTCACCGAGATCGGGATCCGAGGGTCTGACTTCGGCCGGGCGCCGGGATACACGCAGATCGGTTCCGGCATCGATCGCGGATAGCAGGTTCGGCAGGCTCGAGGGATTCGCGTACCAGTCGCCACCTCCTTCGTAGTGCAGGCGCGCAATCGTCGGCAAGGGGGCCTCCTGCGCGATTGCACCGGTGGGTGGACTCCATGACGTGATTAGACAGGTCACCCACAGTACAACCGTGAAATGGTCGGTAGCCGACATGTAACTTCGATCCCACACCTCTGTCACCCCTGGAGTAAGCCAGTTCCTCGCTACCGCCACGAAAATCCAGCATCAGGCGCGCTGCAGCCAGTAATAGCCGCGCGACGGGGAAGAATGCTGAAGAAGAACCAGTTTAGAATTCCACGTGGACTCCCCTGCAGGGAATTGACCGCGAAAGCCGTCACGTAGCCTGCCAACCATACCTGCCGGCAGACAAGCCGGATGGAAGCAGATCGTCACTGCGAGGACCGGCAGAGCATTGTCGTGCAGATTGATATGCGGCGCCAGCCCGACGGAAGCGGGAGCAGTTATTCCAACATGCGGCAAGGACGGCCGACTGGCGACAAGCCTGCATGTGATTCACGAAGCCAAGACGAATGCTGCCAGACCATCGAAAGTCAGCGGTTCGTAACTCTCTGCAATCAGAATCGAGCGAGCGTCGGATGGCCCCGGGAAAGACGTGTGGTCGGACGACCGACAGCTTGGGAGCCGTTTCGGCCGGGGAAAGTCGGTCCGCTGACGTGTCCGAGGATCATTCACCCGATCAGAGCCACCACGGTCGCGAATCCCGCCTTGTGCATCGAGTGGAGAGGTCAGTCCGCAAGCTGACTGGCCCGGGCTTCCAGGCGAGTGATCTCGTCGCTCAGCGAATCACGCGATAGCGTGCTGCGAGTCGATCAAGAGCTGCACGTGTTCCGGAATCACTAGCTCCCCGACCACCGATATTGTGCTGCAGAGCTCACGACGCCGGTCGATAGAGGGTCGCGGCTCTTCTGCCAGGTCGCGCCGGCCAGCAGGGCCGTGAGCACAACCAAGAAGGACACGTTCCTTCGAACGCCCACCGGCGGCTCTATGGGAAATCCCGGCCTCGGGAACGATTTCGCTCGTCAATTCGGCGATACAGAGCCGACACGCCGTCTCTTTCCACGAACTCCCATTCGGGTGAGAGCTCGAGTAGCTGATTCACGGGAGCAGCCCGTCGGGTCAGTGTCCAGTCCACGCCGTAACGATCGAGGACGTCCGCCCAGCCTGCGTAGCCCTGCCGGACGGTCATGTAATCCCTGACAAGCTGCTCACCGAAGAAATCCGCATGCCCGTCGAGGAAGATCGCGATCTCGGGGTGGTGGTAGAGGAGGTATCCCCCCCATTCCATCTCGTTGAAGATGTTCCCGGATTGCTCGGATCCGGCACCGGACATCATCTCGACCGGGAACGTCCTCGGCGAAAATTCCGCCCTCGACGCCAGCGGTACGTTGGCCGCGAGAACGAGTGCCAGGATCGCGGCGACCGGCAAGATCCAACCGGTGCGCTCACGGATTCGCTTCACATTCTGATTCAGGTCTCGCAGTGGCCAGTTCACATACGTCCTGATCGAAGAATCGAGGCGCCGTCCGAAGCGCATGCCTGAGACCAGCCACGGGAGTCCGAGAGTCGCGAGCAGAGCTATGTATCGCACGGATA
>JAMJQL010000053.1 GCA_023554245.1 Gemmatimonadota bacterium | reverse complement strand
GTCCAGCCGGGATGGCGCTATCGGGACGGGGTCCAGCTTCGATTACAATGGCCTGAGCGAAGGGACGCACACGGTCACCCTGACCGCGACCGACTCCGATGGGCTGCGGGGCACGGCGCAGATCACGGTCACGGTCAACGCAGTTCCGGTTCTTCCGCCTGTTCCGCCGGGAGCGGTGATCCTGCAGGACGACATGGATGACGAGAACAACGGCCAGGCGACGACCAACTATACGGGCTTCGAGAACTGGAACGTCACGCGACAGTGCGTCGACCTTCACGGTCCCGGTTCGATCGACCCGGTGCCGGGTAACGGGCTCTACATCGATATGGACGGCAGCTGCAACGTGGCCGGCCGCATGGAGTCGAAGCAGAATTACGCGCTCGATCCGGGCACGTACAGGTTCGAGATGGTTCTGGCGGGCAACAACCAGAACGGGCCCACCGACACCATGGACATCACGATCGGCAGCCTGTTCTCGACCACCCTGGTCGTACCGGAGGACGAGAGCTTCAACATCCGGGAGTGGACCTTCAACGTACCGGCCGCGACCACGGCGACGATCGTCATGGACCACGCGGGTGGCGACCAGCAGGGAATTCTGATCGATGCGATCCGGCTGAGCCGGGACTAGCCGGCGAGCGAATTTCGTGTCGCAAGGGCGGCCGGTGCTCTTCGGGAGCGCCGGCCGCTTTTTGCGTGCGGGGAGGGGTGCTTCGCGCTCGGCTTGCCTGTGGGCGAGAGGATGCCGATCGTTCGCACGCTGGAGTTCCATCCATGAAAGGCGGAAAGATGCGGTTGAGGAAGAAGCTGCTGATAGGGTCTGTCGCAGTCACTGCGGCGACTGCGGCCTGCGGAGGGGGGCGCGCACCGGTCTATGTCTACTCTGAGACCGATGCGCCGCTCAGTTATCACTACGCCACGAAGGGAAAACAGGCCGTCGAGACCCCGAACGGGACCTCGGGCAGCGGATTCGACACCGAAGCCGTTCTGTTGCTGGACCTCGGTTCCGCCTCGCCCGACGGGCGCACGTTCTCCATCGAATTCGAGGCCTTCGATGCCACGCTCGAAGGTCAGATGGGATCGAGGGAGGTGGACGGGGCATCGATCCGAGGCCTGGTATTCCGGGGCATTACCGGTCCGGCCGGTTCCATTCAGATGGTCGAGACCCCCGCCGTCCGGGCGGGCGCCTACGATCAGAACAGCCTGCTCGCCATGTTTCCAGACATCCTCGCCCCGCTTCCTCCGGGTGGGGACGCGTCAAGGGGAGACTGGCCCCATGCGTGGGTCCTTCCGACGGGCGGTGGCCTCGAGGGCGAGACGAGTTACACCGGAACGGCCCGGTTCGCCGGAGACACCACCTGGAACGGCATCGAGGCGAGACTGATCGTCTCGGAGGGGGCGGTCCATGCGGACGGAACGGGAACGCCCGAAGGCGCGCCCGGCGAGGTGGCGCTGAGCGCAAGCGGTTCGGCGAGCGCGACCTATGTCTGGGATCCCGCCAGCGGGGTGCTTCTCGCCATGAAGGCCGAGTCACGCAGCGAGGGCAGCGTGCTCGCGATGGGATTCGATCTGCCGATCGAAATCGAGTCGGAGCGGCACGCAGAACTGGTCCGCTGATCCGCCCGTCCGGCCCGTCTCAGGGCCGGACGACTCGAAGCCCGACCGGGGGAGCCGGAGGTGTGGTATCCGGCGGCGGCGGGGTCAGCACCACGACGGGGTCCGTCGATTCGCCCGCCAGCCCGGAGCCGTTGACGGCCCGAACCCGGTAGGTGTACTCCTCCTCGGGTTCGACGGTCTCGTCAGCCCACGACAGGTCTTCGGTCTCACCCCTCTTCTTGTCGTCGCGCAGAACCACGTACCCGGCGATGCCTGACTCCGGATCCTCTGCGGCACCCCATGAGAGCTGCACGGTGAACGGGTCGGGCGTCGAAGCCGAGAGAAGTCCCGGAGGACCGGGGGGAGTTGCGTCCTCCGTACGCGCCGTGACCGGGTCACTGGGGTCGCTTCGCCGCCACCGGGAGTCGAAGGCCACCACGTGCCAGGTATACTCGGTCCACGGCTCGAGCCCTCGATCCGTCCATCCGTCGTTGTCGTCGTCGTCGACGGCGGCGATCGCCTCCCCATTCCGATACACGAAGTAGAACTCGGTGTCGGAGCCGCCCTTGCCTTCATCCCAGGAGAGCCGGACTCTGTCGGGACCGCGCACCACCGCCTGCAGATCGGTAGGACGTCCAGGGGCGATTCCCGGCGGACCACCGTCCGCCACGACGCTCAGGGGCAGGGGACTGGCGCAGATCGCCGCCACGAGCAGAAGTCGTCGGCCACGGGGCTGGTCCCGGTCTGCGCGCCTAAGCCTCATCATCTGGCACCCACCTCCACCTGCACCGACTCCGATGGCATGCTCTCGTTTCCAGCCGTGTCGACCGCCGTCACGGCGAAGTGCCAGGCGCCGGCCGAGAGACCGGTCACCAGACCCTCGGCTTCGAAACCAACCTCGATCGAGCCACCGGTTTCCATCAGCGTTTCGGAGGCCGGGGCGAAGTAGAGCCTGAACCCCTCGAGGTCACCGAGGGGCTCGCCCTCGGCATCCGTCTCGGGTGGAAGCCAGCGGAGCTGGACGGAGTAGCGTGCCTCCGGGCCGGGTGTCCCGGGGCCGACGGGATCATCGGCTCCGCCCGGTGCTTCCGGTACGCACCCGGTCAGCACCGAGGCGGAGAAGGCGATCAGAGTCCCCGCCAGGCCGGTTCGAGCGCATCTGCTGTCGCGTATCTGCCACACCGTCGTAATTGCCTCCGTCGGGTGACGGTTGCCGTTCTTGCTTGAATTTCAGCGTCGGGCCGGGCTTTGTCCCGATTGAGCCCTCGCCAGCGATGCCGTACGGGGATTGAGGAGGCAAACTCCCTGCCAGCCCGGCGCGTCGAGCGTCGGGCGCGATTCGGCTCGATGCTGTAGGTTCTCGGCGGATGACACACGAGATGCGCGACAAGACGGTTCTCGTCACCGGGGCGAGCGCCGGGATCGGTCTGGCTGCGGCGGCTGCGCTGGCACGCATGGGCGCGCACGTCCTGATGGCGAGTCGAAACCGGGAGCGGGGCGAGACAGCGGTCCGCTCGGTCTCGCAAGAAATTCCCGAAGCCCGGCTGGACCTTCTCCTGGCCGATCTGTCGAGGCCTGAGGGAGTGCGGGCGCTGGCCGACCAGGTGCTCGACGTCGCCGATCGACTCGACGTTCTGGTGAACAATGCCGGCGTGTACACCCGGCGGAGGGAGAGCACGGCCGACGGATTCGAGTTGCAGTTCGCCGTCAACCACCTCGCACCGTTTCTCCTCACTCACCTTCTTCGCGAGCGTCTGGAGGCGTCGGCGCCGGCCCGGATCGTGACGGTCTCATCGGAGGCGCACCGGCGCGGACGGATCGATTTCGACGATATCCACGGGGAGGCGGCGTATTCGGGCCTCGGCGCCTATACGCAGTCGAAGCTCGCGAACCTGCTGTTCAACCGGGAGCTGGCGCGGCGTCTGGCGGGAACGGGAGTGACGGCGAACGCGGTGCACCCGGGCGTGGTGGCGACCCGATTGCTGTTCGAAGGATTCGCGCCGTTGCGACTGCTCAAGCCGTTCCTCAAGACCCCGGAGCAGGGCGCGCGCACGATCGTCCAGGTGGCATCGGCTCCGGCTCTCGAACGCCTCACGGGACTGTATTTCATCGACGGCGAATCGGCGCGCCCCTCGGCACGTGCCCGCGACGATGATGCGGCCCGTCGCCTCTGGGACCTCAGCGCCCGATTGACGGGCATCGAAACAACGGAGAATCGGACTTCATGACAGGACTACCGGCGGAGAGCGGGTTCCACGGGCTCGGGCTCACGGAGCCGTTGCTCGACGCGATCGCCGATCGCGGATACACGGAACCCACGACGATTCAGGTGGATGCGATTCCCCTGGCGCTTGGCGGAGGAGACGTGCTGGGCTGCGCACAGACCGGCACCGGGAAGACGGCGGCTTTCGTGCTGCCGATGCTTCAGCGCCTCGCCGAACTGCCCGAAGAGCACGGAACGGTGCGCGGGTTGATCCTCACGCCGACTCGCGAGCTCGCCGATCAGGTCGAGAAGGCAGTGGCACATTACGGCGCGCGGCTCTCGCTGGAGCCGCTCGTGGTATACGGAGGAGTTCCGATCGGGGCACAGATCAAGGACCTCAAATTCGGTTGCGACGTTCTGGTGGCCACCCCCGGCCGACTCCTCGATCATCTCGAGCGAGGAACGGTCGATCTCGCCCGGGTGGAGGTGCTGGTCCTCGACGAGGCGGACCGAATGCTGGACATGGGCTTCATCGATGACGTTCGGAAGATCGTTAGAAGCACTCCATCCGACCGCCAGACCCTGCTGTTCTCGGCCACGATGCCGAACGCGATTCTCGGACTGGCCCACGAGATGATGCGCGACCCGGTCTCGGTGCAGGTCGGTTTCCAGACCGCCGCGTCGGGAATCACCGAAGTGCTTCACCCG
>JAMJQL010000052.1 GCA_023554245.1 Gemmatimonadota bacterium | reverse complement strand
TCTCGTTCGATCGCTTCGCGCTGAACGGAAACATCCGTCGCGGCTTCGCGGCAGAACGTGCACCCCAGGTGGCGAAGAAACACGAGCAGAATCGGCCGCTCGCGAGAGAGCGAGTCCAGCGATCGGCCATGCTGGTCCGTCCACGCGAGCACGTCGGACAGATCGTCCGTGGAGAGCGTGTGTCTCGACGATACCGCCGGAAACATGAGAGCATGCTCCATTCTCGACTCCCTCGTGAACGTTCTCAGCTTCGCGCCCGAATGGCTTCATACATCGGCTCGGGGCCAGCCCTCCGGGTCGTCGACCCTTCCAGACTTCGCTCCAGGCCTGCCTCCAGCAGCGTACCTGCAACTCCGACGTCGACATGGCTGACCTTGCCGACACCGCTGATCCGGTCTTTCGCCCATTCCGGTGACGTGCCTGCAGTGCCGACCAGAAGGAGAGCCGATCCAAGAAATGTCAGTGCAGCGAATCGCCGCATTCGTCCTCCCCGTTTGTAACCCGCTCCCCGATACTACACTGGCCCGGGCACGATGTCAAGCCGTTGTCTAGTTCTACGGAGAAATATAAATAGACAAATATCGGACTGGGCGCTCTACATGTCCGGGCGTGTCAGAGATTCAGCCGAGGGAAGAAGACGAAAGTGCCCGGGCGACCAGGTCACCCGGGCTGACGCTTCGAAGCGGAGGGATCGGCGGGAAGGTCAGACGACCGGCTTGCGTGCCCTGATGAATGCCGAGATCAGACGGCCCTCGAGAGCCTCGGCCCGGGTCGCCACGTCGATGCCATGATCCTCGAGCACCGCCTCGACGTCAGTCGCATCGTAAATGCGGGTGGGCTCGACCTCGATCTGCGTGAAGCCGACCTCGGCAAGCAGAGTCCGGTACTCGTCCTCTTCCAGCGCCCCTGCGACGCAGCCGGCCCACAATTCGAGGCTCTTGCGAATCTCGTTCGGAATCTCGCCCCGGACGACGACATCGGAGACGGCGAAACGGCCGCCCGGCTTCAACACACGGAAGGCTTCGGCCAGCACCCTCGGCTTGTCGACGGAGAGGTTGATCACGCAGTTGGAGATCACGACATCGACTTCCTCGTCTACCAGCGGGAGCGCCTCGATCTCCCCCTTGCGAAACTCGACGTTCGGGATGCCCGCCTCGGTTGCATTGCGCCGCGCCAGCGCCAGCATTTCGTCGGTCATGTCCACTCCGATCGCGCGGCCGGTGAGGCCGACGCGGCGCGCTGAGAGGATGACATCGATGCCGCCGCCCGAGCCGAGGTCGAGCACCGTCTCTCCCTCGGCCAGCTCGGCCAGGGCTGTCGGGTTGCCGCATCCGAGCGAGGCCTCGAGCGCCGCCGCCGGGACGTCCTGGCGCTGCAGGTCGTCATACAGGTCGCGGGTGATCGGGTCCGCATCGCCGCAGTCCGATGCGCCGCCGCAGCAGCTCTTCGAGGTCGCGGCTTCGGCGTAGCGCTGGCGTACGGTCTCTTTGATATCGGTGCTCATCGATCGTCTCCTGCGGATTTCAATTGTCGGGCTGACGGCGACAGCATCGCGCTCGAGCCGCCCGGCCGGTTTCGTCGTTCGATTGGTAGCTCCCTTCGGCCAATCTGTGCGTCGTCTCACTGATCGCCTGCAGATTCTCGCGGATCAGCGAGTAGTGCACCCACCTCCCCTCCTTTCGTGCGGCCACGAGGCCAGCCTCTCGCAAGGTACGGAGATGAAAGGAAAGCAGCGGTTGTGACATGTCGAGCGCTCCAGAGAGATCGCACACGCACAACTCTCCCTCTCCCAGCAACTCGAGGATACGAACACGCCTCTCGTCACCCAACGCCTTGAGTGTGCGAGCAAGCAGTTCGGGGTTTGCACTATCGGGTGGAGCCGTCTGAATCATATATAAATGATAGTTTATGTATAATGGTGCGTCAAGCCCGATTCTGGATCGCGCTGGATTTCGGCGGCAGCTGTGACGCCGACAATGTCGCCGAACATCTCGTCGAACGACTCAGTCGCGCAGGGGATTCCGCGATAGCACTCGCTTCGTACGGTCGGGCGCCGTACGATTTCCGAGCACCCTATGGTCTGCTCTACGACAACACGGAAGTTACTCCATGCACTTGTTGATCCGCGACGCTACGCTACTCGATGGATCCACCGGTAGTATCGGGATCGAGGGCAATCGGATCGCCTGCATCGGCGTCGATGCCACTGCGGAGTCCGACACGCCCCCGACCCGGGTCATCGACGGCACCGACCTCCTCGCCATGCCCGGCCTGGTCAACGCTCACACGCACGCCGCGATGACCCTGTTCCGTGGATACGGGGACGACATGCCGCTCATGCCGTGGCTGCAGGAGCGGATCTGGCCGGCCGAGGCAAAGCTCACCGACGACGATGTCTACTGGGGCACGCGGCTCGCCTGTGCCGAGATGATCCGCACCGGCACGACGCTGTTCAACGACATGTACTGGAAGGTTCCGAACGCGGTGCGGGCGATCGCGGATTCGGGGCTGCGGGCCACGGTCAGCGGGGGCCTGATCAGCGGCGATTTTCTCGGCGACCTGAAGGGCGAGATCACCGAACTGATCGCCAAGTACGAAGGAGGCGAGTTCCCGGACCGGGTACGGCTCGCCATCGCGCCCCACGCGGTCTACACGGTCACGCCCGAAGACCTCGAGTGGTGCGCGCAGCTGGCGAGCGATCACGATCTGCCGATCCAGATTCACCTCTCCGAGACGCTGCATGAGGTCGAAGAGTGCGTAGCGACGCATGGGGTGAAACCGACGTTTCATCTGAAACGCCACGGTATTCTCGACCGACCCACGACCCTCGCCCACGGCGTCTGGCTCGAGCGCGACGAGCTGGAGCTTCTCGCCGACCATCCGGCCACGGTGGTGCACAACCCGGTCAGCAACCTGAAGCTCGCCTGTGGCCAGGGTCGTGAGGTGCGCGGCTGGTTCGACTATCCGACGGCGAAAGCGGAAGGGGTGAATGTCGCCCTCGCCACGGATGGAACGGCGTCGAATACGAATCTCGACATGTTCGAAGAGATGAAGTTCGCCTCGCTGATGGCGAAGCATGCCTCCGGCGACCCGACCTGCATGCCCGCGGCCGAGACTCTCGATATCGCCACCCGCGGCGGAGCCGACGGAATGGGCTGGACCGACGCCGGACGGCTCGAGGTCGGGGCGCTGGCGGACATCGTTCTGGTGAGCATGAGAGAGGTCACCCTGACGCCGGTGCACGATCCCGTGAGCCACGTGGTGTACGCGGCGAATGGCGGAACGGTGCATACCACGATCTGCGATGGGCAGGTGCTGATGGAGGATGGGCGGATCGAGGGTCTCGAGGAGGTGAGGGCGCGAGCGATCGAGGCCGCGCGGCGGGTCACGACCGGCTGATCGGGACACCGCGATGAGTACCCCCCCCGAGCGCAGTATCTGGACGGTGAGCGACGACGCCCGCACGGTCGTCCGGTACATCGACCAGACGCGCCTGCCGGGCGAGCTGGTGATCGGCGCACTCCGCACCTGGGAGGATGCGGATGAAGCGATCCGGACGATGCGCGTCAGGGGCGCACCGCTGATCGGGGTCACGGGCGCTTACGGAATCTGCCTGGCGGCCCAGGCGGATCCCTCCGATGCGGCCCTCGCGGTGGCGGCCGCACAGCTGCGGGAAGCTCGCCCGACGGCAGTAAATCTCGCCCGAGAGGTGGATGCCCTGGTCGCAGAGCTCGCCCGGTTCCCACCGTCGCGACGGCAGATAGTGGCGTGGGCCTGGTCCGAGTCGCTCGCCTCCTCCGACATCGAGACCAATCTGAGCATCGGCCGTCACGGAACACCGCTGATCGAGCAGCTGGCCCGGTCGAAGCCTGAGGGTGTTCCGGTGAACGTGCTCACCCACTGCAACGCCGGGACGCTGGCGACGGTCGCGCACGGAACGGCGACCAGTCCGATCTATCTCGCCCACGAGGCGGAGGTCCCGGTACACGTCTGGGTGAGCGAGACACGTCCCCGCTTGCAGGGGGCCGCGCTCACCGCGTGGGAGCTCGAACGGCGAGGTGTTCCGCACACCGTGATCGTCGACGGAGCCTGTGCGCACCTGATGCAGCGGGGCGAGGTGGACGTCGTCCTCGTAGGAACCGATCGGACCACCCGTGCCGGGGATGTCTGCAACAAGATCGGCACCTACCCCAAGGCGCTGGCGGCGAAGGCGCACCACCTGCCCTTCTACGCGGCCGTTCCCTCGCGCTCGATCGACTGGTCGATCCGGGATGGGGTTCACGAGATTCCGATCGAAGAGAGGGACGATACCGAGGTCTCCGAGGTGCACGGTGCGGGACCGGTAGCGGACAGCGTCCGCATCGCGCCGCTCGGAACGAGGGTCCGAAATCCCGCCTTCGACGTCACTCCCTGTCACCTCGTAACCGGACTGATCACCGAACGGGGCGTCTGCGAGCCCTCGGAGGCAGGACTGACGGGGCTGTTCCCGGAGATGGCATGAAGCACCTCGCGCACCGCAGGGCCCTTGTCGAGGCGGCGTTCGAGGTGAGGTCGTCAGGCCTGTCGCCGGGCACCTCGGGCAATCTGAGCATCCGGGTGCCCCGAGGATTCCTCATCACGCCGTCGGGCGTACCTTTCGAAACGCTCGTGCCGGCCGATGTCGTATTGCTCGGGCCGACCGGCGATGTGGCCACAGACCGGATGCGTCCTTCCACCGAGTGGCCGCTACATGCCGCGATCTATGCCGATCGTCCCGAAGCGGAAGCGGTCGTGCACCTGCATTCGCCCCACGCCACGGCTGTCGCCTGCCTCCGTAAGGACATTCCAGCCTTTCACTACATGGTCGCCGTCGCCGGTGGGGACTCGATCCGTTGTGCCCGATACGAGACCTTCGGGACGGAGGAGCTGGCGCTCGCGGCACTGGAAGCGCTGGAGGATCGGCGCGCCTGCCTGCTGGCCAACCATGGACAGGTCGCGATCGGAGAGTCCCTGACCGAGACGGTGCGCCTGGCCCGGGAGGTGGAGGATCTCTCTCACACCTGGTCCGTCGCGCTCGAGGCAGGGGATCCCGTGATTCTGACGACGGACGAGATCGAGAAGGTGGCCGGAAAGCTGCGCGGATATGGGCAGAGCGAGGCGAAGGCAGGCACCTCCGACGATCGGCCCACCTTGCTGACGGAGCGCCTGGTCCTCCGTCCTTTCAGGAGTGAAGATGCCCCGGTCGTTCGGGACCTGGCCGGGGCGCGTGAAGTCGCCGCCAACACGCTCACGATACCTCATCCATACCCGGAGGGAGAGGCCGAGAGGTGGATCGCCGGACACGCATCCGCTTTCCAGGCCGGCGACCTCGTGATCTTCGCGATCACGACCGAGGTGGACGGACTGACAGGCGCGGTGGGCTTGATGCTCGACGACGGATCCGGGATCGCGGAACTGGGCTACTGGGTCGGCGTCCCCTACTGGGGTCGCGGCTATGCAACGGAGGCAGCGACGGCCGTGATCGAGTACGGCTTTCGAGATCTGGCCCTCCAGCGAATCTGGGCACGTGCCTTTGCCCGGAATCCCGCTTCGTCTCGCGTTCTCGAGAAGATCGGAATGGTGCACGAGGGAACGCAGCGGAAGGGTATTCGAAAGAACGACGAGCTACTGGACACGCAGTTGTACGCAATCCTGCGCGAGGACAGACAGGGGGAGGACGAATGAGCGACGAACCGAGGCCGGCGATCGGCACGATCGCCTGGACCGATTTGACCGTGCCGCACGCGGAGCCGATCCGGGACTTCTATCGGGAGGTGACGGGCTGGCAGACCGCACCAGTCGAAATGGGCGACTACGAGGACTGGTGCATGATTCCCGTCGGGGCCGAGAACCCGACGGCGGGGATCTGCCACGCGATCGGATCCAACGCGGATGTGCCGCCCCAGTGGCTCATATACATCGTCGTCGAAGACGTGGATGCCTCGGCCCGCAAGGTGCATGTCCTGGGCGGCGAAGTGGTCGTTGAGCCGAGGGACATGGGTGGTGGGAGGTTCTGCGTGATCAGGGATCCCGCAGGGGCAGTATGCGCTTTGTACACACCGCCCGGTGGAGTCGCCACGGGAGCGTGACCATGAGAGAGAGGGCCGTGGTCGACCTGGCCGAGAAGCTCAGCCAGATCGATGAACACTGGAGTCCGAAGATCGTCGCGCAAGTGGGCGACGTGCAGGTGAAGCTGGCCCGGATTCAGGGGACCTTCGACTGGCACTCGCACGCGACCGAGGACGAGTTGTTCATGGTCGTCGAAGGTCGGATGAAGCTCGAATTCAGGGACCGCGAGGTCTGGCTGGAGCAGGGTCAGCTGTACGTGGTCCCGAGTGGCGTGGAACACCGTCCCGTCGCAGCGGATGAAGCACAGATCATGCTGATCGAGCCGGCGGGAACGCGAAACACCGGTGACCGGGTGACCGGGCGCACCGTGGAGGCGGAATGGCTCTGAGGGTTCTGTGCCTCGTTTGCGTGCTTCTCACTCCATCCTTCGCCCTGGCACAGCGAGCTGAGCGTACTCCCCACCCCGAGCTCGAGAACCCGGCCGTCACCGGCCGGAACCGGGAGCCTCCGCACGCCACCTGGACGAAGTTCCCGGGGCAGGGAGCGGCCATAGCCGCCCCCGGCACAACCGGTCGCGCGACGTCGCCCTGGGTCCACTCGTTGAATGGAAACTGGCGCTTCCACTGGGCCCGGGACCGGACCGACCGACCGACAGAATTCTGGAGCGCCGACTTCGACGACTCCGGCTGGGCCGAGATTCCCGTTCCTTCGAACTGGGAAATCGTCGGGTATGGAGTGCCGATCTACACAAATATACCGTATCCCTTCGACGCGAACCCGCCACTGGTGCCGGTCGAATGGAGTCCGGTCGGCTCCTTCCGGCGCACATTCGAAGTCCCCGAATCCTGGCGGGGCATGCAGGTATTCCTCCAGTTCGGCAGCCTGAAGTCCGCCGGCTACGTCTGGCTGAACGGTCGCGAGGTAGGATTCGCCAAGGGGAGCAAGACGCCCGCGGAGTTCGAAATCACCGACCAGATCGAGTTCGGTGTCGAGAATACACTCGCGGTCGAGGTCTATCGGTTTTCGGACGGTGCCTACCTGGAAGGGCAGGACTACTGGAAGATCAGCGGGCTGGAGCGGGACGTGCTCCTCCTCGCCGCGCCGCCGGTCCACGTGCGCGACTTCGAGGCACGACCGGCCTTCGATCCGGAATCGGGAGAAGGCCGTCTGGTGGTCTCGGCGGAGGTCCGCAATACGACTGAAACCGGCACTTCGCGTACGCTGCGGATCGACCTGATCGGGCCCGGTGGCCGCTCCGAGCTCCCGTCGCCCCTCGAGCGTCGTGTCTCGATCCCGGCCCAGGGGGAGGTGATCGCACGGGTCGAGTCCCCGGTTTCTTCCCCCGCCCCCTGGACGGCCGAGACTCCGAACCTCTACACGCTCTCGATCGAGCTACTGGACGAAGGGGGTGCGGTCACCGAAGCCATGGCCACCCGCATCGGCTTTCGGGACGTCCGGATCGCCGACGGCCAGCTGAAGGTCAACGGCACCCCGATCACGATACGCGGCGTGAACCGCCACGAGCACGACCCCCATACCGGCCGCGTCATCTCCGAGCAACGGATGCGCGACGAGATCGCGGTGATGAAGACGCACAACATCAACGCGGTCCGCACCAGCCACTACCCGGATCAAGAGCGCTGGTACGAGCTGGCCGACTCGCTGGGTCTGTGGATCGTGGACGAGGCGAACATCGAATCGCACGGCATGGGCTACGACCCCGAGGTCACGCTTGGCAACGACCCGGCGTGGCGTGAAGCTCACCTCGACCGCACGAAGCGGATGGTGGAGCGCGACAAGAATCATCCCTCGGTGATCGTCTGGTCGCTCGGCAACGAGGGTGGCGACGGGGTGAATTTCCAGGCCACGTCCGCGTGGATCCACGAGCGAGATCCGTCGCGACCGGTGCAGTACGAGCGGGCGATCCGCGAGCCGCACGTGGACATCTATGCGCCGATGTACGCACGAATTCCGCATCTTCTCGACTGGGCCAGTGAGCCGCGGTCCCGTCCGCTGATCCTCTGCGAATATGCGCATGCGATGGGCAACAGCGTGGGCAACCTGAGCGACTACTGGGAAGTCATCTACGCACATCCACAGCTGCAGGGGGGGTTCATCTGGGACTGGATCGACCAGGGACTGTATGCGGAAACCTGGGATGGCGAACCGTACTGGGCATTCGGCGGTGACTACGGACCTCCAGGCGTACCGAGCGACGGTAACTTCCTGATCAATGGCCTGGTTCAGCCCGATCTCACGCCCAACCCGCACCTGGCCGAGGTGAAAAAGGTCTACCAGCCGATCGAGACGCGAGCGCTCGATCTCGAGGAGGGCCGGATCCGGGTGATCAACCGCTTCGATTTCCTCGACCTGTCGGAACTCGAACTTCACTGGACCCTGATCGAGGAGGCAAAACCGATCGCATCCGGCTCGCTCGATGTGCCGGTGGTTGCCCCGCATGACTCTGCCGAGATCACGCTACCGCTTCCGTCGATCGCCGGCACCGTGGGTGCCGAGCGGTTTCTGAACGTAGAGTACCGGCGAGTGGAAGCGGATCCGCTCACGGGAGACCCCGCGGGTTCAATACGGGCCTGGGAGCAGTTCGCCATGCCTGCGGCGATTCCCGGGCCGACGATCGATCCTAATGATCTTCCTGCGCTGGCGCTCAGCGAGACGGATTCCGCCTACGTGTTGACCGGTGGTGACTTCGAACTCGGGATCGACCGCGCGTCCGGCCTGCTCGCATGGTACCGGTTCCACGATCGGGACCTCATCAGAACCGGTCCGGCACCGACCTTCTGGCGCGCCCCGACCGACAACGACTACGGCAACCGCATGCCGAGGCGGCAGGCGATGTGGAGGGAGGCCGGACGGTATCCCGAGCTCGTCGATCTCGAAGTCCGCCGCCTCGATGAAGCGCGCGTAAGACTCACAGCCTGGATCGCGTTTCCGGTCGTCGGCGCCGAGGAGACGATCGCCTACGATGTATACGGCACCGGCGACGTCGTCGTGGGCGTCCGCTTCTCTCCCGGCGCGCGAACCGCCGACCTTCCCGACATCCCACGGCTCGGACTCCGTCTGACTCTTCCTTCGGAGTTCGATGCTGTCGAGTGGTACGGTCGCGGACCGCAGGAGACGTATATCGATCGGAAGTCGGGTGCAGCGATCGGACGTTACATTTCGAGCCCGGCGGAACTGTACCATCCGTACATCCGACCCCAGGAGACCGGGAATCGCACCGACGCCCGATGGGTGGCATTTCGCGATCCAGCCGGCTACGGACTGCTCGCCGCTGGCATGCCCGCTTTCGACTGGAGCGCGATTCCCTATCTCACCGAGGATCTCGACGAGGGACCGGTCAAGACGGGTCGTCATACCTTCGACCTGCCCGAACGCGATCTGATCGCGGTCCACCTCGACCATCGGCAGCTCGGCGTAGGCGGTGACAACAGCTGGGGCGCCCAGCCCCTCGAGCAGTACCGGATCCCGGTCGAGACGGCTTCCTGGTTTATCCGGCTCACGCCTCTCGGGCCGGAGCTCGATGATCCCATGGAGCTCTCCCGGATAGAATTCCCGCAGCCCTCCACAGGGCGGCAACCCAAGGAGACACGATGAGCCCTCTCGACCGGCGAGACTTCGTGAGAACCGGCGCAACGGCCGCGCTCGGCGCATCCCTCGCGCCTTCCCGGGCTCTCGGGTCCTGGACCCGAAACGGCCCGGCGGACCGGCTGCGCCTCGGCTTCATAGGAGTCGGGGGACGCGGAAGCTGGCTCATGGGTCTCGCTCTGCGTCGCACCGACTGCGACGTGACGGCGGTATGTGACATCAATCTCGAAGCCGCGGACCGCGCGGCCACGGCGGCTCGCGAGGCAGGCCGCGACGAACCGGCACTGTATACGGCCGGCGAGGAGGACTGGCGGAACCTGCTTACGCGGGATGACGTGGATGCGGTGATCGTGGCCACGCCGTGGCTGTGGCACACGCCGATGGCCGTGGCCGCGATGGAAGCGGGCAAGGCGGTCGGTGTGGAAGTTCCCGCTGCGACTACGGTCGAGGACTGCTGGGAGCTGGTTCACACGCACGAGCGCACCGGCGTGCCCTGCATGATGCTCGAGAACGTATGCTATCGTCGGGATGTGATGGCCGTGCTCCGCATGGTCCGCGAGGGACTGTTCGGAGAGCTCGTGCACTGCCAGTGTGGCTATCAGCACGATCTCAGGGCAGTCAAGTTCAATCCGGGTGCGGAGTTCGGACCCGGGGCGAGCGGCGAGGCGGTCTGGCGGACGCAGCATTCCATCACCCGCAACGGGGAACTCTATCCGACGCACGGAATCGGGCCCGTAGGGAACTGGCTCGGGATCAACCGCGGCAATCGCTTTCTGCACCTCACCTCGACCGCGACGAAGGCGCGTGGACTCCACGAATACGTCGTCGCCGTGGGCGGAGAAGACCATCCCAACGCCGATGTCCGATTCAAGCTCGGCGACGTCGTGACCACGGTGATCACGACCGCGAACGGCGAGAGCATCGTC
>JAMJQL010000051.1 GCA_023554245.1 Gemmatimonadota bacterium | reverse complement strand
GGTCCTTGACCTTCATGGCCAGCAGCTGCCCGATCCGGCTGGGCAGCCCCTTGAAGAACCAGATATGGGCGATGGGCACGGCCAGCTCGATGTGCCCCAGGCGATCGCGCCGCACCTTGGACTGGGTGACCTCGACGCCGCACTTGTCGCAGATCATCCCCCGGAAGCGGATGCGCTTGTACTTGCCGCAGTTGCACTCCCAGTCCTTCACCGGACCGAAGATGCGCTCGCAGAAGAGACCGTCCTTCTCCGGCTTGAACGACCGGTAGTTGATCGTCTCGGGCTTCGTGACTTCTCCGAAGCTCCAGGACCGGATCTCGTCGGGTGACGCGATCTTGATCTGGATCCAGTCGAAGTCGGCCGAGCTCGGTCCGCGGTGGCGGGGAAAATCAATCATGCTCTAAGACCCCTTGGTCGCTGCGTTGCGTCAGTTGCCGAAGATCGAATCGTCGTCGTCGCTGCCCAGGTCCACGCTCAATCCGAGGGCCTGGAGCTCCTTGACGAGCACGTTGAAGCTCTCCGGCACTCCCGGCCGTGGCAGGTTCTCACCCTTCACGATCGCCTCGTAGGCGCGGCTCCGTCCCGTGACATCGTCCGACTTTACCGTCAACATCTCCTGGAGAGTGTGTGCTGCGCCGTACGCCTCGAGCGCCCACACCTCCATCTCACCGAACCGCTGGCCGCCGAACTGTGCCTTACCGGCCAACGGCTGCTGTGTCACCAGGCTGTACGGCCCGATCGATCGGGCGTGGATCTTGTCGTCCACGAGGTGAGACAGCTTCATCATGTATATCTCGCCGACCGTGACGTCGGCGTCGAAGGGTTCTCCGGACCGGCCGTCGCGGAGTCTCATTTTGCCGCCCGGCTTGAGGCCGGCCTGGATCATCAGTTCCACGAGGGCCGCGTCGAGACCGGACTTCAGGCTCTTGTTGCCGACGAGTTCCGACACGGCCGGCCAGCCGGCCTTCTCGAGATCAGCCGCCTTCTCCGCTCCAGAGGACTGTCGAGCCACCTCGACCAGGTAGGCCGCGATGTCCGAGAGGAACGTCTTCGATTCCTTGTTGGACTTGCCGCCGAGGTAGGCGTCCAGGCTTCGGCCGAGACCGCCCGGATGACCGTTCTTCTTCGGCTCGAACTCTCCTTCGTAGGCCTGGACCATCGCCACGAAGCGCTGAATGGTGTCCGCGTCGAACTCGGGCGCCACGACGTCCGGAGCGAGGGACCGGCCGGCCCACAGTGCTCCACCCAGCTTCAGGAGCGCGCCGATTTCGTCTTCGGTCGCACCCTGGAACACCGGCGTCTGGGCCCGGAAGCCCAACTGCCGCGCGGCCCAGCCGAGATGCGTCTCGAGGATCTGCCCCACGTTCATTCGGCTCGGTACACCGAGAGGGTTCAGAACGATGTCCACGGCCGTTCCGTCGGGCAGCACCGGCATGTCTTCCTCCGGCACGACCCTGGCGATAATTCCCTTGTTTCCGTGGCGCCCGGCCATCTTGTCGCCGACCGAGATCTTGCGTTTCTCCGCGAGGTAGACCTTCACCAGCTGCACGACCCCCGGCGACAGCTCGTCCGCCTGGAAGACCCGGTCGATCCCTTCCTCGGTTCGCTCTCGGATCCGTTCGACGCGCCGCTTCGCCTCGTCGATTACCCGACGGGCCCGACGACTCGCGTCCTCGTTCTTGACCTTGAGCGTGCTGAGGTCGACCTCGCCGAAGTCGAGCTCCGAGAGAACGGACTTCCCGAGCTTCTTGCCCTCCTTGAGAAGGGGTTCGATCGTGCCGCGCCGCAGGAACAACGCTACGGTCTGTCCCTCGAGCGCCTCCCGGAGTTCGACGTCACGTGCCTCGACGACCCGCGCGATCTCCTCGCGCTCCGCATCGCGAAGCCGCCCGATTCGCTCGCCGTGCTCCCGTTCGAGCAACGGATCATCGATCCTCCGCGAGAAGATTTTGACGTCGATCACCGTGCCCTCGACACCGGGTGGCACGCGAAGCGAGCTGTCCTTCACGTCCTTCGCCTTCTCGCCGAAGATCGCGGTCAGGAGCTTCTCCTCCGGCGACAGCTCGGTCTCGCCTTTCGGGGTGATCTTCCCGACGAGAAGGTCCCCTGTCTTGACCGCCGCTCCGATGCGCACGATTCCGCGCTCGTCGAGATCCACCAGCGCCTCCTCCGAGACGTTCGGGATCTCGACAGTGATCTCCTCTGTGCCGCGCTTCGTATCCCGGACGTGAAGCTCGAGCTCCTGGATGTGGACGGACGTGAACACGTCGTCCCGCACCAGACGCTCGCTGATCACGATCGCGTCCTCGAAGTTGTGCCCGTACCAGGGCATGAAGGCGACCGTCACGTTGCGGCCCAGCGCCAGAGCGCCGAAATCCGTCGATGCCCCATCCGCGATCACCTCGCCGGCGCTTACCTTCTGGCCGACTTCGACGATCGGTCGCTGGTTGATCGCCGTGTCCTGGTTGGTTCGCCAGAACTTCTTCAGGCGATAGCGGTCGTACTGCGAGAGCCGCGCCAGCGGTGTATCGTCCTGTGCGCGGGAGACGCCGGTGTCGATGACGATCTCTTCGGCAGTAACGTGGGTCACGGTGCCCGCACGACGAGCCGAAACCACGGATCCCGAATCCTGCGCAGCCTTCTCCTCCAGCCCGGTGCCGGCGTACGGCGCCTTGGGGAAGAGCAGCGGCACCGCCTGGCGCTGCATGTTCGATCCCATCAGCGCGCGATTCGCGTCGTCGTGCTCGAGGAACGGAATCAGTGAAGGCGATACGGCGACCAGCTGGTCGGGCGCCACATCCATGAAGTCGATCTCGTCGGGCGGCAGCAGCGGATAATCGTCCCGCCGGCGGGACAGAACCAGGTCCCGCACGAAGCTGCCATCGGAGGCGATTTCCGCATTCGCCTGCGCCACCGAATAATCTTCTTCCTCGCTCGCCGACAACCACTCGATCTCGTCGGTAACCTTGCCATCCACGACCTTGCGGTAAGGTGTTTCGAGGAATCCGAGCTCGTTCAGCCGCGAAAAGGTCGTCATCGAGGTGATAAGGCCGATGTTCGGACCCTCGGGCGTCTCGATCGGGCACATCCGTCCGTAGTGCGAATAGTGGACATCCCGAACCTCGAATCCCGCACGCTCGCGGCTCAGCCCGCCCGGACCGAGTGCGCTGAGACGCCGCTTGTGGGTCAGCTCGGCCAGCGGATTCGTCTGGTCCATGAACTGGCTGAGCTGCGAGCTGCCGAAGAACGCCTGAATCACGGCGCTCACCGTGCGCGCATTGACCAGATCGTCGATCGACATCTTGTCCGGATCGCTGTTGATCGACATTCGCTCCCTGACCAGCCTCGCCATGCGGGAAAGACCGACGGAAAACTGGTTAGCGATCAATTCGCCGATCGAGCGGACTCGCCGGTTGCCCAGGTGGTCGATGTCGTCGGTGTACCCGCGCCCCTCGTGGAGCTCGATCAGGTAGCGGATGATGGCCACGAAATCGGAGGGCTCGAGGACCGCGATATCCGCCTCCGGCAGTCCGAAGTCGAGCATCCGATACACCTCGCGCAGCCGGTGATTCACCTTGTGGCGCCCCACCCTGCCGAGATCGTAGCGCTTCGGGTTGAAGAACAGTCGGTCCAGCGCCGTTCGCGCCGTCTCCAGATTAGGAGCCTCACCCGGTCGCACGAGCGAATAGATGCTGCGCAGTGCGTCGGCCTCCCCGTGCGTCGGGTCCTTTGCCAGCGTGTTCTTGATCAGCGGAGACTCGCCGCGGGGCCCACCGGTGAAGACCAGCGCATCGCGGACCTTCTTCTCCTTCAACCGGGCGAATTGCTTCTCGTCGAAAGACTCGCCCTTCTCGGCCAGGACCTCACCGGTCTTCGGATCGACCACGTCGGCGGCGAGCGTCGGATTCTGGCTCCAGTCCCGCCGCATGACGAGGTCCTCGTAGGACCCACGCAACGGAATGAACGCAGCACTCGAGAACACCTCGATGCGGCTAATCCCGGCACGCACGAGGCGGTCGACCAGTTCGTCGGTCACCTCTTCGCTGCGGCGCGCGAGAAACGCTTCTGCCGCTTCAAAAGCATCGACCGACTCGATCCCGGCGGCCTTGAATCGCCGCAGCAGCGTGTCGTCGAGAAGCTCGCCGGTCTGTGCGAGGAACTCTCCGGTCTCGGGGTCATCCACGTCGGCTGCCAGCCAGAGAGGTGTCTCCGTGGCCCCGGGGTCGAACCCCTTGAGACTCACCTTCGCGGTCTTGGCGTCGGATTCCTCGTCGAGAACCGAGCGCGCCATCATCGTGCCGATGATTTCGCGACGCGACGCGCGGTCCTCCGCGATCTCCTCCAGCTCTACCTCACGCACCGTGTAGAACAGCTCGAGGATATCGGCGTCCGTTCCGTATCCGAACGCGCGCAGAAGAGCCGTGGCCGGGAACTTCTTGCGCTTGTCGATGTGGACGTGGATCACGTCGTGGATGTCGAGGGTGAATTCCACCCAGGAGCCACGGAACGGAATGATCCGGGCTGAGAACAGCCGCGTCCCGTTCGGGTGCGTGTTCTCCTCGAAGACCACTCCAGGAGATCGGTGCAGCTGGCTCACGATGACCCGCTCGGCCCCGTTCACCACGAACGTACCCTGCTCCGTCAGCAGCGGGAGGTCGCCGAGATAGACCTCTTTCTCCAGGATGTCGGCAGCGCGCTTCTCTCCCTCGCCGAGATCCTCGTAGACCACGAGCCGCAGAGTGGCCTTCAGCGGCGCCGCGAACGTCATGTCGCGCTCCATGCACTCCTCGACCGAATACTTCGGCTCGCCGATCGAGTAGTCCACGAACTCGAGCGAGTAGTTCTCGTTGACGTCCGTGATCGGGAATATCTCCTGGAACACCCGCTCGAGTCCGACATCCTGCTGGCCGGCCTCCGGACCGGTCCTGAGCAGACGCTCGAACGCCTCCAGCTGCACCTCGAGGAAGTGCGGCATCGGCATCGGGGTGTCCAGCTTCGCGAACGAGACTACCGGGTCGTTATTCATCGTGGTTGCCAACTTCTTCTACCCCTCGAATTCGTATGAGCTCGTCCGGGCGGGACACGGAGGCGCACGAAGCCCCCCGTCCGCCGGAAGCCTTACGGCTTCTCCGGGACGGCGGGGCGCCATGCGCGCATCGGATTTCTGTCGGACGAAGCGTTCCTGCATTCCGAGCCACTGTCTGAGTCCACCGGGCGGGCGAAGCGCGACGATCACGCTTCCCGTCACGGCGTTACTTCAACTCGACGGTAGCTCCCTGTTCCTCAAGCTTCGCCTTGATGGCTTCGGCCTCTTCCTTCTCGATGCCCTCTCTGACGGCCTTCGGAGCGTTGTCCACCAGCTCCTTGGCCTCTTTGAGGCCGAGGTCCGTGACCTCGCGGACGACCTTGATCACCTGGATCTTCTTGTCGCCCACGCCGGTGAGAACGACGTCGAACTCCGTCTTCTCCTCGGCGGCGGCGTCTCCGCCCCCGGGTCCGGCACCGGCGACTGCCATCGCGACCGGCGCGGCAGCCGTGACACCGAACTTCTCTTCCATCATTTCCTTCAGCTCCGCCGCCTCGAGGACGGTCAACGAGCCGATTGCCTCAAGCAGTTCTTCGACCTTGCTCATCGCTCCACGCACTCCCTGCGTTGTTGCCATACATCGAGCCGGTGTGGAGAGACCGCACCAAGCCCCCTTCGAGGGTCGGGCGGACTCAGTCCTGCCCTTCTCCCTTTTTCGCCACTTCCTCGACCATGTACGCGATGTCGCGCAGCAGGCCGTTGAACACTCCTGCAATCCCGCCCACGGAAGACGTGAGCGCGCCGGCGATCGATCCGAGCAGCGAATCCATCCCCGGCAGGTCCGCCAGCTTCATGATGTCCGAAGGCGGAACCGTGCGTCGGTCCACCACACCCACCCGAAAGGTGGGTCGGTCATCGTTCTCCTTCGCAAATTCCTTCACGGCCTTTGCTGGAGCCACAGGATCCGAGCCCGTCAGCACGAGGCCCGTGGGACCCGACAGGTGCTCTTCGAGACCTTCGAAGTCGAGACCCTCGAGTGCCCGGATCGTGAGCGTGTTCTTCACCACCCTGTAACTCGCGCCCGCCTCGCGGAGCTTCGTCCGAAGCTCGCCCTGCGCATCAACGCTCAGGCCCGTGAAGTCGGTGATGAATACGGCTCCGGCCTGGTCCAGGCTCGCCGCGATATCCTCTGCGACAGCCTTCTTTTCGTCCCTTCTCATTCCGACGCTCTCCCGTCGCTCAGCGGTACTCTGTCGGATCAACCGACACACCCGGCCCCATCGTGCTGCTGACCGTGACCGATCGCACGTACGTTCCCTTGGCCGCCGACGGCCGGTTCCTCTTGATCGCTTCCATGAGCGCCTCGAAATTCTGCTCGAGGCTTCCCGACTCGAAGCTCACCTTACCGATCGGCGCGTGGACGTTACCGAACTTGTCCACGCGGAACTCGATCTTTCCCGCCTTCGCCTCCTGCACGGCCCGACCCACATCCATGGTCACCGTTCCGGCTTTCGGCGTGGGCATCAGTCCCCTGGGACCGAGAACCCGGCCCAGCTTGGCCACGTCCTTCATCAGATCGGGAGTCGCGATCGCCACATCGAAGTCCAGCCAGCCGCCCTCGATCTTCTCGATGAACTCCTTGCCGACGAAATCGGCGCCGGCCTCTTCGGCCTCTCTCGCCTTATCACCCTGCGCGAGCGCGAGGACCCGGACCGTTCGGCCCGTGCCTGCCGGCAGAATCACCGTGCCGCGGACGATCTGATCTGCATGTCGGGGATCGACGCCGAGGCGAACGGCGACGTCGACCGTTTCGTCGAACTTCGCGAACGACATCGCCTTGACCCGCTCGATCGCCTCCCGCGAATCGAGGGTCGTATCGGCTTCGAGCGCCGTCGCGGCGCCCCGATAGTTCTTTCCGTGCTTCGGCATCAGTCCACCACCTCGATCCCCATCGACCTTGCGGTACCCGCGATCATCCGCGCACCGGCATCCAGGTCATGGGCATTCAGGTCTTCCATCTTGATCTCGGCGATCTTGCGCAACTGGTCCTGACGGACCTGACCGACCTTCGTCCGATTCGGCTCGGGAGATCCCGAATCCAGGCCGAGTTCCTTCTTGAGCAGTACCGCCGCCGGAGGCGTCTTCGTGATGAACGAGAAACTCCGGTCCTGGTAGACCGTGATCACCACCGGGATGATCATCCCGGGCTGACTGGAGGTCCTGGCGTTGAACTGCTTGCAGAACTCCATGATGTTCGCACCGTGCTGACCCAGCGCCGGACCCACCGGCGGTGCCGGCGTCGCCTGCCCGGCCGGGATCTGCAACTTGATGTACGCCATGACCTTTTTGGTCGGTTTCTTCGCCATCTGTCGCCTCGTGACTCCGTCAGTATCCCTTGAGCTGCGTGTAGTCCAGCTCCACGCTGGTCGGTCTGCCGAAGAGGCTGACCTGCACGCGAACCTTGCCCTTGTCCGGGATGATCTCCTCGACCGTTCCGCTGAAGTCGCTGAACGGACCTTCGGTGACCTCCACGACCTGCCCGACTTCGAACGGGATCTCCTGCTTCGGACCCTGTTCCTCGACCTCCTCGGCGATGCCGAGGATCTTGTTCATCTCATCCTGCCCCAGCGGCTGCGGCCGCGAGCCACCGCCGACGAACTTGATTACGCTCGGGGTGCTCGTGATCAGAAACATGGACTCCTGGCTCAGGATCATGTTCACGAGGACGTAGCCCGGATACAGCCGCTTCGTCGAACGGACCTTCTTGCCGCCCTTGATCTCGACGACTTCCTTCGTCGGAATGATGACCTCGCGGATGTCCCGTTCCTCGGGCTCCTTGCCGCCTTCGGTGATCTTCCTGTCCAGGAGCGACTTGACCTTGTTCTCGTGTCCCGAGTAGACATGGATCGCGAACCACTGGGGCTCGTCCGTCGTGTTCAACGTCTCAGCCACCGAACAACCCCACGATTCCGCGGACCAGGGCCGAGAATACCTGGTCCATGAGCCCGATGATGATCGCGAGTATGATCACGAAGACGAGGATCACCGCGGTCGCGTTCCGCAACTGCTCGCGGTCCGGCCACGTGACCTTCTTCATCTCGGCCTGCACGCCTTCGATGAACTCCTGTGTATTCGCGATCACGCCCATCGACCTGTCGACTCCCGTCTCGATTTAACAACCGCCCGCCGGACGGAAACGCCGGCTCCTCCCGCCCAGGAGGGGCGGAATCGAGGCCCGGATCTACATCGGGGCCCGGAGCCGGCGTCGCTGTCACGCGCAGCGTGTCAGCGTGTTTCCTTGTGTTCCGTATGCGCGTCGCAACGGGGGCAATACTTTTTGTACTCCACCCGCTGCGGATGTTTCCGCTTGTTCTTCGTCGTCGAGTAATTCCGCTCTTTGCACCTGGTGCATTCGAGCGTGATCTGGTCCCTGTTCGATGCCATGCGGGCCTTCTTACTCGATGATCTCGGTGACGACGCCGGCGCCGACGGTGCGGCCGCCCTCGCGGATCGCGAACCGAAGTTCTTCTTCCATCGCGATCGGCGTGATCAGCTCCACTTCCATGTTCACGTTGTCGCCCGGCATCACCATCTC
>JAMJQL010000050.1 GCA_023554245.1 Gemmatimonadota bacterium | reverse complement strand
CCCTTCGTCGGCCAGCGGGTCTCTTACGACTTTGCCTGCGTTTCGAGCCGGGACTTTCCCAATGCGCCCGAAACCGTATCGGGCGTGGTGCGGCACGTGAGCGATCGGGCGGTGATCGTCGAGGACGTGGCGGCGGACCAGGCGTTCACGCTGGCCGAGTACCAGCAGATCGGGACTGCATTCGACGAGGTGATCTACGACACGGACGTAGCGTACTTCGGCGAGCCGGCAGACATCGATGCCAACGGTGGGCGAGTGGTGTTGCTCTACACCGCCGGGGTGAATCGGCTGTCTGATGATTACACCGAGAGCTTCATTGCGGGCTTCACCTGCCCGCTCGATCTCGGCGCCTCCAACGGCAACCGCGCCGAGATGTTCTACCTGATGGTCCCGGATCCGAACGGAGACTTCACCGGCGGCGAAAATGATGGAATCTCGAAGGACCAGGTCCGCCGGATCACCGACAACACGGTGGCGCACGAATTCCAGCACCTCATCAATGCGCAGCGGGGGAACGGAGGGGCACAGGACGTCTGGCTCAACGAAGGACTGTCGCACCTCGCCGAGGAGGTGGTCGGACATGCGGTGAACGGATTCCAGCCGGGCACATCCCTCGGATCAGGGGATCTGCTGGGGAGCCAGGCCCGGGTCGACGTGTTCAACAAGTACTATCTGAACAACTGGTTCAATCTCAGCCAGTATCTGGGCGCACCGGCCGACACGGCGGCGCTGCTCAACGCCTCCGACCCGCTCGACTTCAACACGTTTCGCATGCGCGGAGCGGCATGGAGTTTCGTCCGGTACCTGCTGGACCGGTTCGACGATGGTTCGGCCGCCGAAGCCGTGCGGACGCGAGCCTTGATCGCGTCCTCGAACGCAGATTCCCGCGATGCCATCAGCGACGTGTTCGGCGAGCCATTCGATCGTCTGGCGACTCAGTGGTCGACGATGCTGGTGTCTGCAGATCGCGAAGAGGTGACCGTGCCCCGGGAGCTGGAGCTTCCGTCCTACCAGATCAGGGAGATCTTCGACTCGCGGGTCGGGCTCGCGGTGAACCCCCCGTCAGGCGGTTTTCCACTCCGTCCACTGCGTAAGAATCTGTCACGGGCAGACACGCTGGTCGTGCGTCTGTTTACCGCCACGGGACTGTACATCGAGCTCAACTCGACGCAGGCCGGACCCGGGACACGGCTCGAGCTCGTCCGCCCCGGAACGGGCGCCCGCCTGGCGGAGAACGTGGAGCCACGCATTCAGATCCTCCGCATCCGCTGATCGGATCGGTCCGTTTCGCTCGTGAATGAATCGGCACTCGCTTCACTGTCACCGAAGCAGAAGGGACTGATCGAGCGCTTCCAGTCCGGTCAACCGCTCGCCCTGTCCCGCGTCATATCCCACGTCGAGAATCACCGTCCCGGGTTCGAGTCGATGCTCGAAGCTCTGCATGGGGCAGTCGGTCGCGCTCGGCGGATAGGGATCACGGGACCGCCGGGGGCGGGCAAGTCCACCCTGACGGCCGCGCTGGCCCGCTGGTATCGCGAGCGGGATCTGACCGTCGGCATCATCGCGGTAGACCCCAGCAGTCCGTTCACGGGAGGCGCCCTGCTCGGGGATCGGGTCCGCATGGATGATCTGGCCACCGAGCCGGGGATTTTCATCCGATCGATGGCGAGTCGCGGCTCGCACGGCGGTCTCGCGGCCTCCACCCGTGAAACGGCCGACCTCCTGGATGCTTTCGGATTCGATCGAATCCTGCTCGAAACGGTGGGTGTCGGTCAGTCGGAGCTGGAGGTGGCGTCGTCGACGGATTCGACGCTCGTGGTGCTGGTGCCCGAGTCGGGCGATGGAATCCAGGCGATGAAGGCCGGTCTGATGGAGGTGGCCGACCTGTTCGCCGTGAACAAGGCAGATCGACCGGGCGCCGACCGCCTCAAACGAGAGATCGAGATCGTCCTGGCGCTGCGCTCGGGCAAGCCCGGTCGCCCAGCTGCGGGACACCACGGGGTCGACCTTTCTTCTCTCCGGGCCGGTCGCGAGGATCCACCGCAAGAGGAGCGGGCGGGGGTGGCCGATGATGCGTGGGAGGTGCCTGTCATTCCTTGTGTCGCATCCAGATCTGAGGGGGTCGAGGAGGTGGCCGAGACTCTAGAGGAACACTTCCGATGGCTGGAGGCCAGCGGCCGGCTCGCCGATGGGCGACGGGCCCAGGCGAGAGAGCACGCTCGTCTGGTGCTGGAGCGCGCCATGGGTCGCCAAGCCATGCAGGCGTGGGAGTCGTGGCTCGCCACGGAGGGGGCCGACCGGGAGCTGGAATCCCGGTCCCCCTACGCGATCAGCCGGACAGTCCTGTCCGAGGTGTGGCCCGACGCGCCGACTGCCGAATACTGACGGACGCGGTGCCTCGCTGGATCGGCTCCCTCGATCCGGCGTATATTCCCGCGGGAACAGAATGTCATCATCGGAAGGGTAGCCATGAGTCACGTACTGGATCGTGAGGCGGCGGAAGCGCTGCAGGCGGAAGTCGAGCGCCGCCGCGCCGAGCTCGCCGAACTGGAGGCGCGCCTGAGCGGCTGGACGGCAGCCTACGAGGCGACGTCGAAGCGTGACGACACCGACTTCACCACGGTTTCCGGACGAGTGATCGCGCCGCTCTACACGCCTGCCGACACGCGGGAAGACGAGTATCTGCGCGACATCGGCCTGCCCGGGGAATATCCGTTTACCCGCGGTCCTTACCAGACCATGTACCGCACGCGGCTCTGGACGATGCGGCTGTTCAGCGGTTTCGCCACCGCCGAGGAGACCAACGAACGCTACAAGTTTCTGCTGGAACGAGGCCAGACGGGGCTTTCCGTGGCGTTCGACTTCCCGACCCTGATGGGATACGACTCGGATGATCCGATGTCGGAAGGCGAGGTCGGCAAGTGCGGGGTGGCGATTTCGAGTCTTGCGGATATGGAGACGCTGTTCGACGGGATCCCGCTCGATCGAGTCTCGGTCTCGATGACCATCAACGGCCCGGCGATCATGCTCTACTGCTTCCTGCTGGCAACGGCGGAAAAGCAGGGAGTGCCCTTCGAGCGGGTCCGGGGAACGATTCAGAACGACATACTCAAGGAGTACATGGCGCAGCACGCGTGGATTTATCCACCCGAGCCGGCGTTGAAGATCATCACGGACATCTTCGAGTGGTCCGCCGAGCACGCTCCCCGCTTCAACACGATTTCGATCAGCGGCTACCACATCCGGGAGGCGGGAGCGACGGCCGGTCAGGAGCTGGCCTATACGCTGAAGAACGGCTTCACCTATGTGGAGAGAGGTATCGCGCGTGGCCTCGACGTCGACGAATTCGCGCCCCGCCTCTCGTTCTTCTGGGATGTTCACAACGACTTCTTCGAAGAGATCGCGAAATTCAGGGCCGGAAGGAGAATCTGGGCGCGACACATGCGCGAGGTGTACGGAGCGCAGAAGCCCGAGAGCTGGCGGTTGCGAACTCACGCCCAGACCGCAGGAGTCACACTGACGGCGCAGCAGCCCTACAACAACGTTGCCCGGGTCGCCTACCAGGGGCTTGCCGCCGTGCTGGGTGGGACCCAGTCGCTGCACACGAATGCGCTGGATGAGACGCTTGCCCTTCCCACCGAGCATGCGGTGCGTATCGCGCTCCGAACCCAGCAGATCCTGGCGTACGAGACCGGCGTGGCGAATACCATCGATCCCCTCGCCGGTTCGTATTTCGTCGAGAGCCTCACCGATCAGCTCGAGGATGAGGCCGAGGCGATATTCGCGGAGATCGACGAGCTGGGCGGTGTCGTGCCAGGGATCGAGACGGGCTACTTCCAGGGACGGATCGCCCGGTCGGCCCGTCGCTTCCAGGACGAACTCGAGGCCGGCAGCCGGGTCGTGGTGGGTGTCAACGCGTTCGAGGAAGCGGACGAGGACCACGGGGTCGAGATTCTCAGGATCGACGAATCGGCGGGAGAGACGCAGCGCCGCCGCCTGGCCGAGCTCCGGTCGCGGCGGAACGCCGAGGAAGTGACCCGCGCTCTCGCCGACCTCGCCGACGCGGCCCGCAACGATCAGAACCTCTTACCGCCGATGCTCGACGCGGTCCGGGCCTATGCGACGCTCGGAGAGATCCGGGTCGCGCTCGAAGACGTCTACGGACGGTTCAAGGAGCCAATCTCCTTCTGACCCGTCAAGGCTTGAGCTCGCCGCCCGATCCGGCACCGGAGCCGGCGGGACGGGAGCGAACTACAGCGTGAGCGAATCGATGAGCGAGCGAAAGATCCGTGTGCTGGTTGCCAAGCCGGGCCTCGACGGACACGACCGGGGGGCCAAGGTGATCGCAGCTGCGCTGCGCGATGCCGGGATGGAGGTCATCTACACCGGCCTGCACCAGACACCCGAGAAGATCGCAGCAACAGCCCTGCAGGAAGACGTGGATGTCGTCGCCCTTTCGATTCTTTCCGGGGCGCACATGACTCTCTTTCCGCGCGTCCTTCGACTCATGACAGAGAACGGTATGGACGACGTTCTTCTGACCGGCGGGGGGATCATCCCGTCCGAGGACATCGAGGCTCTGCAGGAGCAGGGCGTGGGTCAGCTGTTCGGTCCCGGCACTACGACGGGCGAAGCCGTGGCGTACATCAGCCGGTGGTTCGAGGAGAGCGGTCGGGGAGTGGAGGCCTGATGGCCGATTCTCCCTCCCGAATGCAGGAGAAGGTGGCGGAGCTGCGCGAGATCGAGGCGAGACTGCGGCAGGGCGGCGGTCCGTCGCGCATCGAGAAGCAGCATGGGCAGGGTAAGCTCACGGCGCGTGAGCGTATCGAACGCCTGATCGATCCCGGCAGCGGGTTCCTCGAGATCGGTCTGCTGGTGGCGTGGGACCAGTACGACGGAAAAGCCCCGGCTGCAGGCGTCGTGACGGGGATTGGAGAGGTCTCGGGTCGTGTCGTGGTGATCGTGGCCAATGACGCGACCGTGAAGGCGGGCAGCTGGTGGCCGGAGACGATCACCAAGATGCTCCGGGCCCAGGAGATCGCGATGCGGTGCCGCGTCCCGATCCTCTATCTGGTCGACTCGGCCGGCGTGAACCTGCCCTACCAGGGCGGAGTCTTTCCCGGACAGTACGGGGCGAGCAGGATCTTCTATTACAACTCGATCATGCGGCACTATCTCGATGTGCCTCAGCTCTCGGCGGTCATGGGGCCCTGCATCGCAGGAGGCGCCTATCTGCCGGCACTCTCCGACTCGATCGTGATGGTGGACGGCACGAGCTTCATGGGACTCGGCGGACCGAACCTCGTGAAGGGCGCTACGGGACAGGACGTCGAGGCCGAGACCCTGGGCGGCGCCCACACGCACAACGTGATCAGTGGAGTGGCCCACTACGAAGTAGCGGACGACCTGGAGTGCGTGGCGAAGCTTCGTGACCTGGTCGCGGATCTTCCGGAGCCTCGGATTCCGTCGCCGGTGGATTCGCCGCGCGATCCAGCGCGTCCCGGGACGGACGCCTACGAGTTGATGCCCGAAAACCACCGTCAGCCCTACGAAGTAAGGGACATTCTCGACACCTTCCTCGACGGGGGGCGGTTCGATGAATTTCAGGCCGGGTACGCGCCGGAGATGCTGACGGCGGTCGGGCGACTCATGGGTCGAAGAGTGGGCATCATCGCCAATCGAAGGGGCATGTTCAAGGACGCCGCAGGCGGCCCTCCGAAGTTCGGTGGAATCGTCTACGCCGACAGCGCCGAAAAGGTGGCCTACTTCATGGACATGTGCGACCGGCAGAAGATGCCGCTCCTGTTCGTGCAGGATGTCAGCGGATTCATGGTCGGCGTGGAAGCCGAGCATTCCGGAATCATCCGGGCGGGTGCCCGAATGGTCGAGTCGATGGCCACGGCCCGGGTACCGAAGATCGTCCTCACAACGAATCACGCGAGCGGTGCAGGCTACTACGCCATGGCCGGTCAGGGCTTCGATCCCGACTTCATATTCACCTGGCCCACGGGTCGGATGGGAGTGATGGAGGGCGAGTCCGCGGTACGAGCAATCCACGGGCGAAAGCTCGATGCAGCTGAAAAGTCCGGAGAGCCTGTCGACGAGGCGACCGTGCGTGCGATCGATCACACGCGGGCGGAATACGAGAAGCAGCTGGATGCGACTTACGCAGCGGCCCGCGGCTTCGTCGATGCGATCATCGTCCCCGAGGAGACGCGCGACGTCCTGGATCTCGCCCTGCGGTGCTCGCTCGAGAACCCGGGACCGCACCTCGGGACCTTCACTCTCGCACCCGACGCGTGAGCGCTGACGGAGGGAGTCGCCGATGAGCCGAAGGACGATCCGGGTCGCGTCCGGACAGGGATTCTGGGGCGACTGGCAGGAAGCGCCCCGATTGCAGGTGCGTGGCGGTCCGATCGACTACCTGATGCTCGACTACCTGGCCGAGATCACGATGTCGATCCTTCAGAAGCAGAGGGAGCGAGACCCTTCGCTCGGGTACGCCCGGGACTTCGTG
>JAMJQL010000049.1 GCA_023554245.1 Gemmatimonadota bacterium | reverse complement strand
CTGATCTTCGAGAAGACCTCGACCCGGACACGCTGTGCATTCGAGGTCGCGGCCTACGACCAGGGTGCACACGTGACGTATCTGGGGCCGACGGGTTCACAGATCGGACACAAGGAATCGGTCGCCGATACGGCGCGCGTCCTGGGCAGGATGTACGACGGCATCCAGTACCGGGGGTTCGGCCAGGACCGGGTCGAGACGCTGGCCGAGTTTGCGGGCGTTCCGGTCTGGAATGGTCTGACCGATGAGTACCACCCTACCCAGGTGCTGGCCGACGTCATGACGATGATGGAGCATGCCGACCGGGAGCCGGAGAAGATCTCGTTCTGCTTCATGGGGGATGCCCGGAACAACGTAGGCAACTCCCTGATGGTAGGCGGTACCCTGCTCGGAATGGATGTGCGTCTGTGCGCCCCGCGCGACCTGTGGCCCGAGGAGTGGCTGGTTCGTCATTGCCGGCAGCTCGCGGACGAATCGGGAGGGGCTCTGCTGCTCACCGAGAGTGTAGAACAGGGTGTCAGTGGAGCCGATTTCCTCTATACCGACGTATGGGTATCGATGGGCGAGCCACCGGAACGCTGGGCCGAGCGGATCGCGAAGCTCAAGCCGTACCAGGTCAACCGGCGTGCCATGGACCTGACGGGAAATCCGGAGTCGAAGTTTCTCCATTGCCTTCCCGCGTTTCACGATCGGAAGACGAAGGTGGGGGAGGAGATCTACCGCGAATTCGGACTGGACGGGATGGAAGTCACCGACGAGGTATTCGAGTCCGCGGCTTCGGTGGTGTTCGACCAGGCCGAGAATCGCATGCACACGATCAAGGCCGTGATGGTCGCTACGCTGGCTGATTCAGCGCACGAGGGCTGACCGGGCGGGCAAGTCAGGACGGGTTGGCGATGCCGCCGGCCCGGACAACGACTCAAGGAGCATGGAATGAAGGAACGTTACAGGGGATTCCTCGCATCGCTGACGCGAAGCCCGATCGGAATGTTCGGGACGATGCTCGCGGGCGCGGCAGGCTTCATGATGATCACGCTGTTCGTATACGACGTGATCGGCGAGAGCGAGAGTCCGTATCTCGGGATCATCACCTACATGGTGCTGCCCACGGTCTTCGTCATCGGACTGGTTCTGATCGTGATCGGAATCCGTCGACAGACGAAGCGGCGACTCGAAGCCCAGGCGTCCGGCGAGATCGCGCCCGAGTTCCCGGTCATCGATCTGAACGACGACCGGGTTCGGACCTGGCTGCTGACGGCGGGCGGGTTCGGCGCCGCCGCCGCGGTGCTGCTCGCCACCTCGACCATCAAGGGCGTCGAGTACGTGGACTCGAACGAGTTCTGCGGGACCGCCTGCCACGTGATGGAGCCGGAGTGGACCGCATATCAACGCTCTCCCCATGCGCGGGTGCACTGCGTGGACTGCCACGTGGGCGGCGGGGCGAGCAACTTCATCCAGGCGAAGTTGTCGGGTGTGCGACAGGTGATCGCGCTCACGACGAACTCCTACAACCGTCCGATTCCGACCCCCGTCCACAACCTCCGACCGGCGCGAACCACGTGCAACGAGTGTCACTGGCCGACCCGGTTTCACGGGGACCGGACCCGAGTGATCACCCGGTTCCGCAGCGATTCTGCCAACACGGAAACGCAGACGATCATCGTCAACAACGTAGGTGGAGGTCAGGAAGCGGGAGTCTCGGTCGGGGTCCACTGGCACGTGGATCCGAATCTGGAAGTGCACTACCGCTCGGATGAGAGCCGGGAGTTCGTCCACGAGATCGAGACGATCTACCCGGACGGTTCGCACAAGATCTTCCGCCGCCAGGTCGCCGAGGGGGATCCGCCAGCCGAGTCCGAGCGGACGATGGACTGCATCGACTGCCACAACCGGCCCACGCACGTCTACCTGCTGCCCGAGGAGGCGGTGGACGGCGTTCTGCGGCTGGGCGTGTTGAGCCGTGACCTCCCGTTCATCCGCCGGGAGGGGCTGGCCGCGATCACGGCGGACTACGCATCTCACGATGAGGCTAGAGAGGGGATCGCTTCGCACATCAGTGGCTTCTACGCCGATTCCTTTCCTGCCCTTGCTGCGGACCGGACCCACGCGATCGACGAGGCGATCGCTACGCTGCAGGAGATCTTCGTCACGAACGTCTTCCCGCAGATGAACGTGACGTGGGGCACGTATTCCGATCACCTGGGCCACAGCGGCATGGCTGGTGGATGCTTCCGCTGCCACAACGTCGCCTTCGAGGCGGAGGACGGCTCGAAGATCTCGGCAGACTGCGAGCTCTGCCACCAGATCGTCGCCTACGAAAGGACGGCCGACGAGATCGAGCTGGTGGTCGAGGAGTAGCGTCGGTGGCTGACGCGCCGGAGTTCGAGTCCCGCGGCCGCGGCTCGGTGATGCGAACGGTGCTGGCGGTCGCCGCCATCGGGGCGCTGTTCCTCCTGGGATCCTGGATCTCCCGGACCCTGTACCCCGACCGGACACCGGTCGTGGCAGAGCTTCACGGCGAGACGATGGGCACTACCTGGTCGGCCCGAGTCGTCGTGCCCGAAGGGGCGAACGCACTGGTGGAAGCCGCCCGCGACACTATCGAGCAGGCCCTGGAGCGGGTGAATCTCTCAATGTCGAATTGGGATCCGGACTCCGAAGTATCCCGCTTCAACCGGACCGATTCGACGGAGCCGTTTCCGGTAAGTCCGGGTTTCGCCGAGGTCGTGCGACAGGCCGAGTACGTCAGCCGCGCGACGGATGGCGCCTTCGACATCACCGTGGCGCCGCTGGTGACCGCGTGGGGCTTCGGAGCGGAGGGGACTCCCGGCCAGGTCGCCGATTCCTCCTCGCTCGCCATGGCAAGTGAGTTGGTGGGATACGAGCGGCTGCGGGTATCAGACGATGGAGGCGCGCTGATCAAGGATGACGGGCGCCTGACCCTCGATCTCTCGGCGATCGCGAAGGGATTCGGGGTGGACCGAGCCGCAGAGGGGCTGAGCGCGATGGGTCTCGCAGCCTGGGCGATCGAGGTTGGCGGCGAGGTCAGGGCTCGGGGCCGCAAGCCTGACGGCAGCAGCTGGAGCGTCGGTATCGAGTCGCCGGATCCGGAAGCGCGACGGATTCACCGCAGCATCCCGCTGAGCGACGGGTCGATCGCAACGTCAGGAGACTACCGGAACTGGTACGAGGCAGGGGGGACCCGATTCGCTCACATCGTCGATCCGAGGAACGGGCGACCGGTCCCCTGGATCGGGTTCTCCGTCACGGTGGCGCATTCGAGTGCTGCGCTGGCCGATGCCTGGGCGACCGGCCTGAGCGTGTTGGGACCCGAGGCGGGTCTCGAAACAGCGGATCGCGAAGGCATCGCGGTGCTCTTCCTCACGACCGATCCTGACGGCAGTTACCGGGAGCTCGCGTCCGCGCTCTGGTCGGAGCTCGAGTCGTCGGACGAGTCCGGTGGGAAAGCGAGGAGCGCCGACCGAGCGGCGATCGCCACGACGATTGGAATGACGGCCGCCGGTATCTCCTGGGTCCAGAACGGCAGCCCGACCAGGAATATCGCAGCCAGTCCCAGCGCGACCAGCATGTAGGGTCGCAGCCAACCCGGCTTCCGGCCCGCCAGCAGGACTCCGCCTGCGACGAGGTGAGTAGGCAGTGCCCAGACCAGGTTCAGATTCGGCCTGGTCACCGAGTGCAGGGAAATGAAGACCAGGAAGCCGAGAACGAGCCCGGCGACGCCCGCTGCCAGGAACAGGAATCCGTCCAGCCACCGCCGCTCCGATCTCCCCGACCTTCGATCGACGACCGTGAGAAAGACGAGGGCCGCACCCAGGGTGGCGGTGGCCAGGAGCGGCCAGGGAACGGCGTGGACCTTCTCTCCACTTCCTTCCACTCGCGTCAGCGTGTCGGTCCGACTGACCAGGGGTCGCAGCCTGCCTCGGGCGTCGGCGACCCTGGCGGCACCCAGCCACTTCATCAGCTCGACCGGCAGAAACAGTGCCTCACGCGACGTGGCAAGCCGATCGGCAGGCATGCCGAGACCGATGTCCATCGAAAAGTCGACACCGGGATTCGCCACGAGGTAAGGGTCGAGCAGGCGTCGAAGGCTGGTCCCCGGGTCGGCGACTTCTGCCGCGAGGGCCGTTCCCAGCACCCGTTCCAGCACGTCCCGGGGTCGGGTCGAGCAGTTGTCGAAGAAGAAATCGTACCGATAAACGGCATTTTCGGGCCGAGCATTCTCGACGAGGAACGCAAGCAGAGCCTCGGTCTCACCCGGGGACAGGTCCAGGGTCTGCTCGATCGTCGAACGCCCCTCCTGTTCCGCATACCATTCGACCGCATACGATGGGTTGCCGGACGCCTGGAGCTTGTAGTCGAGCTTCCCGTAGGCGAACCGGGCGACGAACCCGGCTCCCCCCGCGATCGTCGTCGGAAAGTCGAATGTGCCGTAATTGAATCCCACGTCGAGCCCGGTAGCCGGATCTCGCACCCGGATGATCGTGTGGCCGAACAGCGAGTAGAGCCGATCGCCCGGCAGCACGGTCAGCACAGACACGACGGCCGAATCGGAGAGGGCCGGAATCCCCTGTCTCGTTGCCTGCCACACCACGGTGTCGCCGGCGCTGGGCGCCGCTCCGCCGAGCAGTATGGCGAGCAGCGTGACGAAGACGGAGCCGGGCCGAGCGGGCGAGAGTCGCATGGCTGAGAAGCTACCCGATCGAGCATTACCGAGCCAAGGCGCTCCAGGCCCGAGTCGATCGCCAGATTGCCGGACTCGAACGGGTCGCGGATAATCGCGCGACTCTCTAAGTTTCGGCTCTGGAAGCTCGACTCCTTCGGCGCCGTGTGGCGCCGCATCAACCTGGAGTGCACTCCGGTGCGCCGAAGACTACTCTCATGCGCCCTCTCGGCCGTGTTCGCGGTCACCCTGGCGGCTGGCCCGGTCGGGGCCCAGGACGCACAGTACTGGACCAACGACTACGGCAACCGGGCGCGACTGCTCGGGGGCGCCATGGTCGGCAGCGCCTCGGATCTGAGCGCGGTCTACTACAATCCCGGACGCCTGGCACTCCTGGAGGAGCCGGAGGCCTTCCTCTCCGGATTCGTATTCAACTACGACCACCTGCGTGCGGAGAATTCGATCACTCCGGGGGACGAGCTGACATCTTCCCGATTCGACGCCGTCGCCGCGCTCATCGCCGGTGAGTTGAGGCTCGGATTCCTCGGAGACTCGCATCTCGCCTATTCCTTCATGAACCGGCACGGGTTCGACATCCGGCTCAAGGAGGAAGTCATCTACGAGAATCCCGATCTGCCCGGGCTTCCGGACGTCGAACTGCTCGCGGGCAACCTGGGCTTCGAGACGAAGCTCTCGGAATACTGGGCGGGCCTGACCTGGGCGAAACCGCTCGGAAACGGACTCGGACTGGGAGTGTCGACCTTCGTGTCGGTCCGCAATCAGCGGTCACGGAGGAACGTTGATCTCCAGGGGCTCAGCAACGAGGGCGAGGCGACCGTAGTCAACTCGCTGCGCGACTACCGCTACGACTCCTGGCGCGTGCTACCCAAGGTCGGGCTCAGCTGGGAGGACGAGCGTGTATCGCTCGGGATCGCGGTGACGGCGCCGGGCATTCGGCTGTTCGGGTCGGGCGACGAGACTGTGAGCCAGTACGTGGTCAGCCAGGTCGAGTCGCCGACCGGGCCCATTCCTCCGGAGCTCGCGGTCCACTACGAGGAGGGGATTCCCGCGAAGTTCAACTCGCCCTGGTCCGTGGCGGCCGGGGCCGCCTACGGGTTCTCGGAGAATACCCGCGCCCACGCCTCTTTGGAGTGGTTCGATGCCAATCGCAGGACCATCCTCGCGGTCGAGCCGTTTACGCCGCAGACCGGCGGGGAATCGATCGACCCCTCGGTCTACCTCGAGATGAAGCCGGTGATGAATGTCGCACTGGGCGCCGAGCACCAGTTCGATGAGAACCTGACGGGATATGGAAGTTTCCGGACCGACTTCAGCGGCGCGGAGAGCCCGATTCCGACCGAAACGACGTTCGCGATCTGGGACCTCTACCACATCGGAGCCGGCGTCCAGGCGAATGTCAAAAGGTCCGACTTCACTCTCGGGCTCGTGTACAGCAGAGGATCTGCCACGCGTCCCAGCCCGCTGACCGGTCTGGGTTTCGGCGATGGCCAGGGTATCCTCTCCTCGGAGACCGGGTACACGTTCTCGCGAATCACGCTGCTGCTCGGATTCCAGCTGGCGTTCGCGCCCGACCTCAGCATTGGATAGCGATCGCATGTTCCAGACAATCCTCGTGCCGGTGGAGCTGACCGAGAAGGATCTTCGTGCGGTGGACGCGGCGAGAAATCTCGCCGCGGCGAACCTCGAGTCGGACACGGAGATCGTGCTCCTGCACGTGATCGAGACCCTGGATCTTCCGTTCGAGGAGCTGGAGGACTTCTACTCGAAGCTGGAGTCGCGGGCGGTGCAGGTCATGGACGAGCTGGCTGCTTCCCTCGCCTCCGACAGGATCTCCGTCGTTCACCGGATCGCATTCGGATCCCGGGTCCCCGAGATCCTGGCGCATGCCGAAGAAATGGCTGCCGACCTCGTGATCCTCGTAGCGCGGAAGGTCGACCCGTCCGACCCCGGCTCTGCCTGGTCGGGCATCGCCTACCAGACCGCGATCCTCTCCGGCCTGTCGGTACTGCTGTTGAAGTAGGCGAAAGCGTCTGCCACGGGGGGTCGGGCATTCTGCAAGGCCTGGATGCTACAACCTGCACTCGGAATCAAGAATGTCCGGCTGGACCCGATCCGGGTTCCTCAGCAGCCTCCACATTCGGGCGAAGAGGCATTGCTGTAACCCATTGTAAAACAACGGCCTGAAGCCGAACCGCGGGCTACCGGGCCCATTCGCGAAGCTCCCCGCACGATTCTCGCTCTCATCCCGGCACACGATGCACGTGCGGACAGGATCCGCCGAATCAGGTTGCCGAGGGGAGCAGAGAAGAATGAGGATCGTCGCGAAGGGGTTCCGCTGGTTTCGCCGGGCGAGCTCCAACGAAAAGGGAACCGCCCTGTTCATCGCCGCGGGAAGCATGCTGGCGCTGACGTCGGTGTGCGCTCTCGCGATCGACGTCGGGATGCTTCTGACGGCACGCACCGAAGCGCAGCGCGTGGCGGACAGTGCGGCGCTCGCCGGAGCGGGTGCGCTCGTCCAGTCCCCGCAGAACGCGGAGCTGGCGACGCTGAACGCACTCCGTTTCGCCGCCTTGAACATGATCGGCGGTCAGACTGCCAACGTCCTCGACACGGATGTCAGCGTCGACCTGACCAACAAGCAGGTCACGGTCAACGCCATTCGCTCCGAAGAACGGGGCAACCCGATGGGTACCTTCTTCGCCCGGATGTTCGGTGTCACCACCGTGGACATTGGGGCGACGGCGACGGCCGAGGCCTCGAATGCCGGGGGGATTACCTGCCTGTTGCCGCTCGCGCTGCCGGATCGCTGGATCGAGGGCTCCGGCACGCCGAACGACCCGGACGACTACAATCCGGACGCGGGCGATACTTACATCCCGTGGGCCGAGCCGGGTACCGATCCGGTCGTGTACAACGACTCGCCGACGGGGTACGCGGAGTCGGATATCGGAGCGCAGTTCACCATGAAATCGAACACGGCGAACGGTGGATTGAACCCGAGCTGGTACTACCCCTGGCGCCCGCCGGCTCAGAGCGGCGCGGACGACTACCGGACCAACGTCAGCAGCTGCGTCGATCCGACGATCTCCTACTCCATCGGGCAGCAGGTCGAGACGGAGCCCGGCAACATGTCCGGTCCCACGATGCAGGGGTTCCGGGACCTGATCGCGCTGGACCCCAACGCAGTATGGAACGACGGGATGGACTGCATCGTGGACAGCGGCCTCGAGTTCAGCACCGACGCGAGTCACTGCCGGGACAGCCCGCGGGTACGGCCGATCCCGATGTTCGACCCGCGCGAGGAACCGGATGCCGGCTCCAAGCCGTTCACCTTCACGAACTTCGCCGGCGTGTTCGTCGAGGGGATCCAGGGACAGGACGTGATCGCCCGATGGATCGGGTACACCGGAGTGGATCCGACCACGTATGGAACCGACACCAGTGCCGGTACGCTCTTCAAGGTACTGCGACTGGTTAAGTAAAGGCGCCGCAGCCCGGGTCTGGTGCCGGGAGATCTGCACGGGGGCGAAGAGACCGAGAGGTTTCTTCGCCCCTCTCCGCGTCGGGGTGTTTCCATCGCCCGGCATGCGCTTCTCCGCCGGACCTGCCGGGTCTCTCCAGGTGTCACCTTCGGCACCGTTCGCACGTTACCGGGTAGGCGCTTCTGAACGGCGTCATCGCGGCGCCGAGGCCCCGGCCGATGGGTTCGGACGTCCCGATGACCCGGCGATGTCGGGGGGGGGACGAACGGGTGAGGGCCGTGGACGTTCAGGCCGCCTTCCGGCTTCACTATCCGTCACTGTACCGGTTCGCCCTTCGTTTCTCGGGTGATCCGGACACGGCGGAGGACCTGGTGCAGGAAGCGTTCGTGCGCCTGCTCGACCAGGAGTTGCCGGACGAGGAGGTGAGACCCTGGCTGTTCGTCGTCACCGGCAATCTGGCCCGGGACAAT